>JAUNLH010000017.1 GCA_030532365.1 Porphyromonas sp. | reverse complement strand
TTCGGAACTAAAATAAACCTTAGTTCGGGTCTCGGATTTTTTGATATTGGGGTGTCTGCTATTTTTCAGTTGGGATTATGCCATTGCATAAAGGGAAGTCGCTGATGGTATTACTCCAGTTTCTAAAAAAGAAGCAGCCAAGTCTTGTGTGACTTGGCTGCCTTGCCTCTTAGAATGAGATGGTGACTGCTGCCTGTATGCTTGTGCTCGGCTGCTGGTAGTGTAGCCAGCGTTGGGTCTTGTCGTTTAGGAGGTTAGTCCCAATGAGGGAGAACCCAAAGTTTTTGTGAGCTTTGTAGCTAACACGTGCGTTGAATAGGTGGGTAAAGGGGGTAGCTATCAATGTGTATGCCCCTGGTGTCACCACTTCACCTCCAGACGGTACTGATAGTGTAGCAGCGGGGAGTGGTAGCTCAAATTGTATCCCCTCGGCACCTTCAAAGTCTGCTGCTACGCTTAGCTTGTCGGTGATCTGGTAGCTAGCCCCAAGTGAGAGCGTGGTCCGTGCAATTCCGGTCACGTTTATCTTGGGCTGATTCTCCTCAGGTGTGGGTGTGGAGACGAAGTTTCGATGCAACTGTGCTACAAGGTTGAGCCCAAAGGCGGAGCTGTATCGTACGGTTGCGGTTAAGAATCCATTGCCCATCTCACCCTTATTCTCTAGCCTAAAGAGGGTGGTACTGACGGAGTACTGTGGGCTGAGGGAGTTTTGTATCTGTAGGGTGGGCACTTGTATTACCCGCCAGTCGCTAAAGGCGGTGTAGTGGTCGTACCCTCCTCTAAGCTCCATGGATAGACCATTGAGACTACCCACTTGCACCCCTACCATAGTGCGTAGGTCGGCGATTCGATAGCCGGTGTAGCTGCTGCGTCCGAGGGCGTATCTGTTTTGCTCATAGATATCCTTCATGCTGTAGAAGTCGGAGCCGCCGCTCACTCCAAGGAGGAGCCCGAGTTGCTCTGTAACCTTCCAACTCATCTGGACATCGGGCGTGATCATAAACTTCTTAGGGCCCCGATTGAGGAGCTGTAGCTTCACACCTGCTCGGAGTAGGAAGCCCGGGCGAGTATACTTGACGTATGGGTCTACAGAGAGACGGTGTGGAGCTTTGAGGTCAGACTCGGGGTCTATCGATGCTTTGCCCATAAAGTCGTATACTGCATCGGCACCTAAGCCCCAGTCGGAGCCGGCAATGGTGTAGGCGAGGTTGCCACCCGCATGGACTGCTAGCTCATTGATCGTGTGGCTACTAGGCTCTGTATATCCGGTGAGCTCGGAGTTTTGGACAAACTGCCCTGAGTCTTCTGGCGTTGGCTCTTGCTTATTGGCAAAGCCAAGGTTGGCAAAAAGGCTGTATGACCAGTCGGATGTCAGCGTGAGGGGAGCAGGGGTCAGATCGAAGCCTACATTACCACCCACAAGTGTGTAGAGTGGGTAGGTAGCTTCAAATGGCTCTGGTAGTTCCGCATTCTCTGATCTCGAGGGCGTGGGGGTTTGACCGTAATAGGTGTTGCGATGATGAAAGAAGCTTCCCGTAACTGAGAGCATACGCTCCTCCATGGTATAGTTGTACCCTAGGGTCACGTCTGTGTCGTGAAATCTATTGCGCCTATCGAAGGGCAAGAGCACTGCCTCGTCTGCACGTAGCACCTCATTTAGCGATAAGTGCTCTGCACCTAGGAAGAATGTCCCCTCCTCCCCCATAGGGGTTAAGATCTGTGTATTGAACCCCAGGCGTGTGGGGTAGCCCCCCAAGAGCCGTAGATGTACCCTCTCGGTTGATGGCATCGGGGCTTTGGGATTTTCGATAGGGTCAAAGAGCCTAGGAGCCACATTCATGGATAGCTCGTACGAGTTGCGGGCAAACTCAATCGGCTTGAGCCTCCTCGAGCGTGGGTTGTCCAGAGGGTTGAAGTAGGCCTTCTGTGCCTGCTTCCCCTCTGGTACGTACTCTCGTTGTAGGGTAAGCTCGCGCTGAAGTGTATCTGTCTGCTGTATATAAGCTTCGCCTGCTAGCGAGGTCATAGACACGCCAGTGAGGCTTATCATCAGTAGAAGCAATCTCTTCATAAGTTGTCTGATCGTTATATCGTTGTGCATCATCCTTATCTATTCTTTTAGAGATCGGCTAGTCGTCTGCGTACCAATTCCTTGATTCCATCGTCTGATCTGTGGTAACTGCTCTGTACGCTCTCTAGGTAGGCTCTGGCAGTCTCCTTGTCTCCCTGCTTGCTGTAGGTATCAGCCAGCAGTATGAAAGCTCTCGCGAGCCAGTAGGCATCCGAAGAACCTTTATTGACGAGCTGAGTCATCTGTCGCTGTACCTCTGCATAGTTGCCCTGATCATAGAGCGAAAGAGCCTGTACGACAGTAGCCATGGTGTGGTACCCTGCATCGGGGAGGGCGAGAACCCTCTGTGCGTATGCTATGGCTTCTTGCTTTCGATTGCTGCGAGCATATATCTCGGTAGCAACGGCGTATGCCTCGCTCCTCGTGCGGTCATCGATAGAGTAGATACCACGAGCCACATCAGCAGCTAGGCTGAGGATGAAGTCGCTGCTCTGGCTCTTCTTTGCTCGGTCTATGGCTAGCCTTATGGCGTTGCTACGGTCGGCTTGTTGCTCTTCATGCTGAGATAGCTGTACGTAGGTCTCTGCGGCGCGCCCTGGCTCTCCCGCCTTGTCGTGAGCGTTTGCCTTTAGTCTTAAGACCTCAACTGCCATCCTACCTGTAGCGGTACGGCTGAGGGTCTCGATAGCCCTTAGACTTTCGTTGTAGTTCCCTGCCTTGTAGTATAGGAGTCCCTTGTTGTAGGAGGCTTGGTTCACAAATCCACCGTTAGGATACTGGCTTAGGTAGTCATCCATAGCGTGGATCGCCTCAGTGGCAGTGCCTTCTGTGATGAGGCGCTCTGCAGCTAGATAGGTGAGGGAGTCCATCTCAGACGATGTGACCACGGCATCACCACCAACCTCCTGTACGAGCTGATTAAATCTTGCAACCTCATTGAGCTGGATGCTGATGCTCTTGAGGTTCATGATTGCACTCTGAGCTTCAGAGGTATTAGGATAGCTGCGAGCAACCTGCTCGTAGGCACGCGCTGCCTGCTCTAGCTGATTGTCATTGAAGTAAGCCAGCGCTAACTGCAAGCCTACCTTCGGGGCAAACTCGCTGTGTTGGTACTGTCTCTGGAAACGCTCAAATACCCTCCTGGCACCAGCGTTATCACCCATCAGTACAAGCGTCCTGCCTTGTTCGTAGAGTGCTTCTGGCAGTCTTGGAGAGCTTGGGTAGCGGGTGGCGAAGCTAGAGAGCAGTGCCACCTTGCCTGGGTAGTCCTGCAGTAGTCCTCGGATCATACCCATATTAAAGTGAGCATAGTCCGCCTCCTTACCGCCAGATCGCTCAGCTTGCTCGAAGTGTTGCTGCGCTGTGGTGTAGGCTCTCCTCTGTACTGCGATGTCGCCCAAACGGTTGTAGACGTCGGTCTTCTCGTCTGGGGATGCATTTCTACTTACCTGCAAGAATTGCTGCAGGTTGCGCTCTGCTTCGTTGTATTGTGCCCTATTGAAGTAGGCATACCCTAGAGTGAAGTAGGCATTGGGATTGAGCTCGAGCTCGCGTGGACGGGTACTTAAGTAGTTGAGCGTAGAGGAGATAGCGGTGTCGTAGTCCCCATTGCGGTAAGCTGCTTCTCCCTTCCATAGATAAGCCTCAGCTACACTTACAGCATCGTCGCCACGGCGGATGATCTCATCGTACTGCCTAGAGGCGGTGCTCGTTTGTCCGCTTTGCAGTGCCCTATTGGCTTGACGTAAGCGCACCCGCTCTCGGGTCTGGCGCAGCTCTGCAGGCAGGGGTTGGATCTTATCTAGCTCTGCGAGAGCCGCTTGCACATTCGGCTCTTGGATAAAGACATCTTGCAGGTGCCCAATGACTTGAGCCCTATGTTCGCTTGAGGGATACTGCAATAAGAAGCGGACCAGCCTTGTAGAGCCATCGCCGATCCTATCAGGCATCTGGCTGTATGAGGTCAGAGCTGCGTTGTAAGTGGCAACCTCTGTGAGCTGGGGATAGATAGCGATCTGAGCAGAGCGATCAAAGGAGTTGAGCGCCTGCGCCGTTTGTCTTAATGAAAGTTGAGACAACCCAGCATAGTAGAGGGCTAGCTGGCTCATGAAGTTTTGTTCTCCCCCATCTGCCACGTGCATGAGGTGGGAGGTCGCTTCTTGGTACGATCCAAGGTCGAAGAGAGCTTTACCGATCATTAGGTGCTCCAATTGTCCGGCATCCGGTACTAGCGAGAGGTATTCGCTTAGGTATTTAGTAGTGCTGGGAGCATCTCCTAGACTGGCAGAAGCGAGCCCTGCAGTACGTAGCAAGGAGGACCGAGCTGGAGTGTCGACGGAGACGCTTTCCAACTGTCTTCTAGCCATATATAGGGCATCTGAGTAGCGCCCCTCCGAAAGGTTGGCTTCAGCCAGATAGGCAGTGGCATAGGCACCATATAGGCGGTGAGACTGCACTCGCTCGAGGTTGGGGATGCCCTCCCTGTAGTCTCCCTGCTTCATCAGTAGATAACCGAGGTAGAAAGCTGCATCTTCGCCAAACCTGGAGGAGAAGGTAAGGGGACGCAAGACCCGAACAGCAGCAGTGTCGCGCCCCACTCGGAGTAGACTGTAGCCGTGGTAATAGTCGACGGACATTGCCATCTCCTCCGGAAGAAGTCCGGTGTCAACTCGCTCTAGCCAGTATACGGCACTCTCGTATAGCCCTTGTGTGTAGTAGCACTCACCCAGTCGAGCCATAGCGAAGGGCAGGTATGAGGAGTGAGGATGCTGCTCTATGAAGCCAAGTAGCTTGAGCTCAGCGTCTGGCGTCTGTAGTGCTCCTCGAGCCATGGCATCCAAGTAGGCGAGTTCTTCGTTCGAACCGCTCTCAGGGAGTTGCCAGCTGTCGATGTGCTTTTGTGGCAAGAGCGTTAGCATTCCCACGTGACTCCCTAAGTGTTTTGCTTCCCTCGCGAGGGAGAGGACCTCCGCATGAGGCTGTACCTGCTGTGCCACTACTGTGCCCGAGAGAGCCAGTGACAATAGGACGAAGAGCCTCTTTCCAATATTATTTTTCATGAACATCTTCCTGTTTGAGAGGTGACATTTATTTGCTATTCTTCCCCAAAGGTACCAAAAGAGCATGAAGTCTCCCACTTGATGAAGTGCAACTCTTTGCTTACATTTGTAATAGAAAAAAAGAAATTAGGTCAATGGGACACGAATGGGATATACGTACCTCTACGCCAGGAGAGGAGAGGTTGGTGCGAGCACTAGTCAACAAGGCTAGTCTCTTGCCGATAGTCGCGAAGATCTTGGTTCAGAGGGATGTGCGAACAGAAGACGAGTTAAGACGGTTTATCCAACCGACTATCGACGACCTCCATGATCCGTTTTTGATGGAAGATATGGAGGCTGCGGTGCGTCGGTTGAATAGAGCTATAGGCAATAAGGAGAAGATACTAGTATACGGTGACTACGATGTCGACGGCATCACAGCTGTAACTCTGGTGTACAAGTACTTGCGCTTGATCACCACAAATATCGACTACTACATCCCCGACAGATATGACGAAGGGAGCGGTATTTCGAACAAGGCGGTAGAGTACGCGGCAGGCGAGGGCTTTTCACTTGTAATTGCGCTTGACTGCGGTATCAGGGAGCTGGAGATGATAGACCATGCAGGGTCTCTTGGAGTTGACTTTATCATTTGCGATCACCACGTGCCTGCCGACACGTTGCCCAAGTCGGTAGCCAACCTCAATCCGAAGAACCCTGGCTCTAAGTACCCGTTTAAGGAGCTCTCCGGATGCGGTGTGGGGTTCAAACTGATGCAAGCCTTTGCGATCAGCAATGGGAGCGACACACATGCGCTATACAACTTGCTCGACCTCGTGGCGGTGAGTATCGCTGCTGACCTTGTACCACTGCTGGGTGAGAATAGGACGCTCGCATACTTTGGACTGCGAAAGCTCAATCGCAATCCCTCCCTCGGACTGAGGAGCATCATCGACGTCAGCGGGCTCAAGAGCAGGCAGTTAGAGATGACGGATATCAGCTTTAAGATCGGTCCACGTATCAATGCTGCGGGTAGAGTACAGAGCGGTCGCGAGTCGGTAGAGCTACTACTCTCTCGCAATCCAAAGGAGGCAAAACTGATGAGCCACCACATCGACGAGTACAACACACAGCGGAGGGAGATTGATCATTCTATCACACAAGAGGCTGGCGACATCGTAGAGAGCTTCACCGACATGGAGGATCGAAAGATCATCATCGTGTACGATCCGAGCTGGCACAGTGGGGTCATCGGGATCGTTGCCTCCCGCCTAGCCGAGAAGTACCACCGACCTACAATAGTGCTGACCGACACCGCAGATAATCTCGTGAGCGGCTCGGCACGCAGCGTAGAGGGGTACGACATCCATCAAGTATTGGAGGGGCAAAAAGATATCCTCGAGAACTTTGGCGGCCATCCCTTTGCTGCGGGGCTCACGCTACGCAAGAAACATCTCCACGAGTTCATACAGCGAGCTACCAAACAGGCAGACGAAGACCTAACCATAGAGGACCTCACCCCTAAGCACTATATAGATGCGGTGATCTCGCTTGATGAGATCACGCCCATGCTACAGCGTCAACTCCGTCGCTTAGCACCGTATGGGCCTGGTCATGAGAGCCCTATCTTCTGTACCAAAGGTGTAGTCTGTGTGACCCCTCCACGCCTGGTAGGCTACAAGAAGTCGCACCTCAAGATGACTCTAAGCCACCCGGGCAAGATACCTATCTTCCAAGCGGTGGGGTACAATCAATCAGCTCATCTACCTGAGATCCAAGACAATACCCCTTTCGACATCCTATACACCATAGAGGAGTATGTGCGACAAGGAAAGCGTCAGGTGCAGCTCAATGTCGTCGATCTCCAGATCCAGAGTCCTCTAAAGTAGCAGAAGTGAGATGCCAACTTATATCTCATGATGTCACACCCCTCGACGTACTGAAGCAGTACTGGGGGTACGACTCCTTCCGCCCTATGCAGGAGGAGGTGATTGACTCTGTACTACAAGGTCATGACACACTGGCACTTATGCCTACAGGTGGTGGCAAGTCGATCACTTTTCAAGTACCTGCCATGATGTGCGAGGGTGTCGCCATAGTCATCACCCCACTTGTAGCTCTGATGAAGGATCAGGTCGACCAATTGCGCCACCAGCGTATACGTGCTGCCTACCTCCATTCCGGTCAGAAGCGAAGCGAGATGCTCAATATCCTGGATAATGTCCTGCTCAGCGACTACAAGCTACTCTATGTCTCACCTGAGCGACTTAATAATAAGCTCTTCCTCAGACGCCTACACGCTCTTCGTGTCTCCTTTGTCGTGGTAGACGAGTGTCACTGCATTAGTCAGTGGGGGTACGACTTCCGCCCCGACTACTTACGGATCAAGGACTTTCGCAAGATACTTCCCACGCACACCCCCATCCTAGCTCTCACTGCTACGGCTACGATAGAGGTCGTCGAAGATGTCCAACAACTCCTGACCTTTCGTGCAGGGCACAAGTTCTTCAAACGCAGCTTCTACCGACCTGCCCTCTCGTATGTGGTGCGTCCGACAGCCGATAAGCTCCGAGAAACAGTGCACATCCTCAGGAGTGTCCCCGGCAGTGCTCTTGTCTATCTCCAGAGCCGAAAGAAAACCTACGAGTGGGCAAACTTCCTCAACGAGATGGGACTCCAGGCAGACTACTTCCACGCTGGGCTTCCCCCTGAGGTCAAGGCTCAAAAGCAAGAAGCATGGCAGTCGGGGGCTACTCGTATCATGGTCTGTACCAATGCCTTTGGTATGGGTATCAATAAGAGAGACGTACGTGTCGTCATCCACCCTACGGCTCCGCTAGCCCCTGAGAGCTATTACCAAGAGGCAGGCAGAGCAGGCAGAGACAACCATCGCTCCTATGCTGTGCTGCTCTATACTCCAGAGACCGATGAGAGGATACTCCTACGCAAGCTCGAAAATAAGTACCCTCCGCGAGACTTGATCCTCAGGGTGTACGATGCTTTGGGCAATTACTTCCAGCTCGGAGTTGAGCTTGGAGAGGGAGCCCTCTTCGAGTTCAATGTCTTTCACTTCTGTGGCGTCTTTCACTTCCCCGTCCAAGTGGTGCTCTCCGCCCTTGCTATCCTCTCTATCTCAGGCTACGTGGAGTACCTCGAGGATCACTCTATGGCGTCGCGCCTTAAGTTCATCGTCCCTCGCAACGAGCTGTACCACCTTTTTGCCGACGACGAGCGCCACTACGACGATCTCATCGAGCTACTCCTTCGCCAATATCCAGGGCTCTTCAGCGACTACTCCTATATAGATGAGGGTCAGTTGGCTAAGGCCTTAGGCTACACACCGGAGCAGTTGAGCACCCTCCTCAAGAACCTCCGCCGCTGGCACATCATAGACTACATTCCTGGAAAGCGAAGTAATTATATCCTCTACAAGATGCAGCGCCAGCCCACTCACAAGCTCAAGTTTCCAGCACATCTGTACAAAGACAGGGTCAAGGGCGATAAGAAGCGACTCGGAGCTATGCTCGACTACATCCACACGAGGAGTGGCTGTCGGGTAGAGCTACTGATGAAATACTTCGGAGAGGAGCACCCCCTCCCTTGTGGCTACTGTGATCTCTGCTTGTCGGGTATCGAGGGTAATAAGCTCACCTACCGACTGGTAGACGAGATCGAAGCCTACCTCAAAGAGCATAATATCCAGAGGGTTGACGAGCTGACACGGGCTTTCCCACAGCTCTCACAGAATGACATCATCACCGCCCTCGACCATCTGGAGCGCGAGCGACGGCTGTGAGCGATCCCCAAAGTCGGCAAGAAGATTGGCATCAGACTGAGCCAGATGGCTAAAAAAGTGTTATGTTTGCTTAGTCAAGCACACGCCTACACTACACCGTGACTGGGATGTGCTGAAAATCTACACTATCTATGAAGTCAGACCCTTATGGAGAGTGGAGTGCATACGCCTAGGTCATTACGATCAGACCATGCCCACCTAGATAAGAAATATGGAAGATATAAAGAAACTCACGCTTAAAGACCTGATTGAGAAATACTTCGACCTCAATAGAGAGAAGGAGAACGAGGACGAGACCATCCACCAGGTGAAGTCTGATGTAGAGTTCAAAGGCGCCAAGATCTGGATCCTTATCTCAGCCATTTTGATCGCCTCCATCGGGCTGAATATGAATAGCACAGCGGTGGTGATAGGAGCCATGCTAATATCACCACTGATGGGGCCTATCATCGGACTAGGTCTGGGGCTCGGGATCGTCGACTTCGATCTGGTCAAGAAGAGCGTCCGCAACTACCTCTTCGCCGTCATCACAGCTATCATCACCTCCACCATCTACTTTGCCATCAGCCCCATCTCCAACGCTCAGTCGGAGTTATTGGCAAGGACACAACCCACAGTATACGACCTCTTTATCGCTCTCTTCGGAGGTGTTGCTGGCATGGTTGCCGTGACTACCCGCTCCAAGGGGCAAGTGCTCCCCGGGGTAGCTATTGCAACGGCACTCATGCCACCCCTATGTACCGCAGGCTATGGCTTAGGTACGGGACAGATGAGCTTCTTTTTCGGTGCGCTCTACCTTTTTATCATCAATACGGTCTTCATCGCCATGTCCACCTTTGTGGTGGTAAAGGTCCTAAAGTTCAGACAGACCACCTACGTCAATGCACAGAGGGGTCGCCGGATCAGGACTTGGATGCTGGGTATCGTCCTACTCACAGCTATCCCAAGTGTCTACCTCGCCTCCATCATGATCCGAGACAATGTGGAGCAGCAGCGCGTCTCCGACTTTGTCAAGAAGGAGATCGACATCGATGGCACCTTCTTGATGGGGTACGACTTTACAAAGAGCGACTCCATCAATCTACTCAATGTATCGCTCTTCGGCAGAAAGCTCGAGTCAGACGAGGTGAAGATGCTACAAGATCGGCTCGAGCAGTATGGGCTACATACCACCGAGCTCAATATCCTCCAGGAGTACGACCAGGGGATGAGCGAAGAGATACGCAACTCGATCTTACTCGATCTCAATAAGCAAAAGAGCACCTCGGACGGAGTGATCCAATACCTTACAGCAAGCAAAGACTCACTACAAAAGCGGCTCACAGAGGAGCAGCTCTTTTATCATCAGGGCGAGAGTGTCAGGACAGAGATTATACAGCTCTTTGAGACCATCTCCGACATACAGGTGGCGAAGATGTATCACTTCTATGCCGATAGCACAGGAGTTGACACCATCCCACTGATCAGACTGTATACGACCAAAAAACTCTCTAAGGAGCAAGAAGAAGTATTGAAGAAATGGCTCTCAGTCCGCTATACCAACCCAGAAGTCGAGGTACTACTAAAGAAAAAATAAAAAGATCTGTAGCTCCCCTGGCAAAAAATAGGCAGTTACATTTCCGCCACTTCCCCTTTGCACTAAACCTACATCACATATTAGCCCAATCCTAGTTCCGAAGCTCAATAAAACTTAGTTCCGAACTTCGACTTGCCTAAGTTCCCAACTTCGATACATCTAAGTTCCCAACTTCGATTTTCCAAGTTCGGAACTTCCTCTCCACCGTCTCCATACCTAACAACTCTAGACATAAGGATTGATTGGGAAGGGAGACCGGCAAAAGTACGATGTAGTGTGGGTAAAAGAGAGACCGGAGCTAGCGTTGGTGCTAGCTCAGGTCTCGGATTTGTTTACAACAGGAGCTTGAGGCGCCCCAGCGTGTAGGTCTATTTTACTTCTGTAATGCTTCGCGTACTGATGCTGGTAGATAGAAGACGTCTTTCTTATCTACATAGACGGTTGCCAATGGTAGCATGTAGGGCTTGCCATCCAACGTCCCCACTTTTGAAAATGCAGGGATCGTGAATGTGTGCCCGTTGTAGCGTACGTTCAGGATCTTCTCTACCGCTTTGTCACCAGTAATAGTGACATCCATACCTGCAAAGACCTCTGTATGTGGAGCAAACCACTTATGGGTTAGCTCTATCATCGTTGGCTCCAGACCAAGCAGTCCGCGCATGTAATCGTGGAGCTGGATGTTGGTGTTAAAGCCCATCATCCTCTGCTCTTGCTTGGGAGCATAGGTGGCTAAGAAGACCTCCTCACCTGTATGTCCGCTGGTGGTAAACTCGATAAACATCCGGCTACGATAGATGCTTGTGACGAGATCAGTCAGGTTACCTGGTTTCTGTGTATTGTAGTCTAAGTTTTCCAGTGCTAGGGTCTTGACCTCATCTAGGATCTCCTGGCGCTCTTTGCTATCTCTAGAAGCAAGGCTGTGCTTGCGTAGGAGCTGAAGTGCCTTCAATTCCTCCTCCGTGGGAGCAAAGCTGGCATTCGTTTCAAACACCTCTGCTACGTTCTCCCCCGGTGTTTCGACCAACAGTGCAGCCAGTCCGGGTGCCGTCTTTTTGATAGTAGTCAGTGGACCAAATACTTCGCTGAGTGAGGTCCCAGCATAGTTGGGGGATCTCCTCGAACCGATACTGATACCGCTATTGCCGTGGTCTGAGGTGACGATGACTACTGTATTGCCATCTTCTTTCGCAAAGTCAAGCGCCACGCCCACAGCTTCGTTAAAGGCGAGGAACTCAGTTGCAATACCTACTGGATCATTACCATGAGCTGCCCAATCTACCAGACTGCCCTCCACGAGTAGGAAGAACCCATTATCACCTTGGTCACCCTTATTGAGGGTGCGGATAGCCGTCTCAGTCATCTGAGCTAGCGTGGGGGTCTCAGAGTGGTCAGCATCAATATCATAGGGGAGTGCTCTATCGGCAAATAGGCTCCAGATCTTACCTCCCTGATAGTCACTTAGTGAGGAGATATCGTTGAGAAATACCCCATAGCCATTTCTCCTAAGGTAGTCCTGGTGCTTCTCATTAAGCAGACCAGCACCACCACCGATCACAACATCCACTCCATTATGAACCATCTGCGGAATGATCCACTCGTACCTACCACGGTTGTAGGAGTGTGCAGTAGCATCTGCGGGTGTAGCGTGTGGGAACTCGCAAGTGACCACGATGCCGGTCTTTCGCTCCTGGAGCAGCTTCGTCGCCTCCATGAGTGAGACGAGAGGGCGGTACTCCATAGAGGCATCGAGGGGTACAAGATCCGCCTCGCCAGAGCTATATGGGTGTGTCCCTACAAATCCCTGTATGCTTGGGACCCCATTCATATATGTGCTGGTGGTAGGAGCTGAATCGCCAATAGGTGCATTAGAGCAATAAGTGAGGACTGTACCACTGATGTAGGGGTCGAAGTGCAGGGTTTGCTTCTCCGCGTCGAGAGCTCTCTGGTACCAGCGTGCCAGTGATACTGAGCTAAGTGAGGTACCATCGGAGATCATGATGATGACATTCTTGGCTGGCTCTACTGCTGTCACCACCTGTGATAGTGGCGCTAAAAGCAGAAGCAGCCCTAAAATCATTGATTTACTGAGTTTTTGCTTCTGAATCATGATAAAGTGCATTATTTGATTGTTTAATAATCGAGTTGAACCATCTCCGTGGGTAGTGGCGTGATATTTTCCACCCCATCACGAGTGATGATATATGTGCTTTCGATCCCCACCGCACCAATAGAGGAGAATGTAAACTTCGGTTCCAGAGCAATCACCATTCCCTCTTGGAAGTCTCCCTTCCACTTAGCGGTTAGGACTGGCGGCTCATTGATCTCAATACCAAGGCCATGTCCGACAAACTTCGCCTGATAGTCATGCCCCATAAAATACTCTTGTAGAGCCGCATTCTTCACCTCCTCCATACAATGATTGTACACAGCAGAGACCGCCACACCAGGGCGTACATTCTCCTCAAACCACCTATGGAGTGACTCAGAGAGAGCGTGTGCCTTCTGGACTATCTCTGGGAGCTCGCCAACATAGTAGGTACGACTAATATCTGTCGTATAGACGCCATAATTACCAGCGAGGTCTACAAGGATCGTATTACCTGGTCGGATCACGGTACCATCTGCGCCGAAAGGCATCGCAGGAGCACCTGCACCACCAAGGGCAAAGTCATAAGGGGCAGGCATCGTAGCATTGTCACCTGCCGATACATTGCCCATAAAGATCTCCATTCGTGACCCAAAGGCTCTGAATATACCGATAGAGCCCCGGCGTCGCATCTGGTACTCCAGTCGGTGCTGCCACTGTATGTCGGTCATCCCCTTCTCATACAGGTAAGGTGCCACTCTATAAAGCTCCATATGTCGTAGTGCCAGGCGTCTGATCTCTGTGAGCTCCTCCTCGGTCTTGATACTACGCACATTTCTCATAAGTGTGGTGCCATCCACGTCGCTTAGAGTGCCAGTGGGGCTAAGCCTTGACAAGCGCTTGTATTCGGTAACTGTGAGCTCTCCAAGCTCGACAACAGTGTCACTCCCAATCTGATATCCAAAGTGCTTATGTAATAGATCTGGGATGAGCTCTGGCTTATATGCTGAGAATACTCTCTCAGAGTCATAACCATTAAATACAGCCGTGGGTCTCTCTACAAAAAAGATAGGGAGTGCTCCCTCGTCGTTGTCTACAGGTATGTATGTATACCCTTGGAAGACACTACCCGTAAGGTAGAGATGCGCTGGTATGCTACGTAGGAGGATACCCGAAGCCCCTACCTCAGCTAGCGCTTTCTTGATACGAAGACTCTTGTATGATAAGTCCTTATTGGTGATATTCATATACGACAAAATTACGCTTTTCTCGGGTCATTTCCTCACTTCTACTCATAAAAGAGACATTGAAGAGAAGTAAGACACAACCCTAAAATTTGAGGCGTAAAGTCCCTCGTACAGCCCAAGGGGACCGCGAGTGAGGACCTTGTGATGTGACTCTACGATAAAGATCTATGCGAGCGACCTTGAAGATATTCTCTAGTCCAAAACCGACCTCAAAATAAGGCGTGTAGTGCATCTCCGTAGAGATGGTGGGCAGTACAAAGATCTCTTGACTGGTCGCCTGGCTATTCTTTGACGTGCTATTACCAAAGAGGAAATTGGCAATCAGCACCCCTCTCAGATCTATCTTCTTGAGCCAGGGAACTTGGTTAAAGATAAGCCCCTGCATGTGATATCTGGTGAAGAGTACCGCCCACTCGTCCATCACATACTCAAGTGGCTCTAGGAGCTGAAAAGCGTTTTCATGCAGAACAAGGGAGCGGTTGATAGGCGGTGTATAGAGCATCGGGAAGGGGACAGCATTCCAAATCTTACCCATGGCCGCCTTGTAGTCCAATCTCCCGTATGTACCGAGCCATAGCCGCTGCTCGACACTCAACTCTGTCTTACTGCGATTGAAGTCTCCTCCTAGTGCCTTGAAAGCTGTTTCGTGAGAAAACTGAATCACTGGGACGTTGTTTTGCAAGCGTTTATAGTGAGACTGTCGCTGCATCGACCCTTCCAAGATACGCTCTCCTGGTGCCCACCGTAGTTGCACACCAAATGAAGTATCTGTAATAAAGGGGAGCTTGATCATCGTCTCATCTCTCATCACCTGCATGTACTCTAGATCTCCCGTGGGGAAGTCCTTGAGATACTGGACAAAAAGACTAAAACTAATGTTTTGCGAAAGGTCGTTGGTATAAGTGGTACGCAATATATCTCGGTAAGAACGATCTGTGAGGTAGGAGGTACCAACATCGAGAAGGATATTGTCTCTGCTGTAGATGTCGAATGTTTGTCCAGGGGTAAACATATCATACCTCTTTGTAAGACTTATTTCATGACGAGGATACTCCTCACGGAAATAACGCTTGGGAGCAAAGCTATAACTTGCAGTGACATCGTACTTTTGCACCTCGTCGATCAAGCCGTAAGCCCAATAGACATCAAAAAAGAGGTGCTTAGAGAGGAAGGCAGTGGTACGACCACCCAGACGCACTCTAACTCCTTCGTGGCTGTTGTACTGCAATGTTTTGTGTATCGGCCCGATGTCAAACTTACTCCCACCATAGACCTTATTGGGATCTTTACTCGTATGGACATAACTACGAGAAAAGATCTCTACCAGATCCATGATAAATCCAGTGCTTGAATTGGATTGGATCTTATCGACAAATAACTTAAGACCCTCGGTGGTAGAGAGTAGTTCCTCAGCCTTCATAGAATTTACAACTCCATTCTCGCCACTACCATTCTTGATTTCTGAACTGAAAGAGTTTGAAGCATTGATCAGCTCTGGATCAGGATTGACAAAATCAAAGTCATCAAAATGTCGCTCCTTGGTAGCTTCTAAGGAAAGGACATCCCAGTAGACCTTAAAACTGGCATCGATAACTTCCCGCTCTTTATGCCATATTTGGGGAGCTACCTCTTTGAAATCCTGCTGTATATGTAGATCCTCAACGAAGTTGAGATTTGTACTATTGGACACTTGTATGCTGCTACGCAACAGCTTTGGAGGATTGGTCGCAGTAATATATAATTGCCCCTTAAAGGTCTGCGCAGCATAATCAAGAGGATAATACTCAACTACTTGCACGACCCTACCACGACTAATGATCGTATCAGTCAGGTAGTATTTATAATAATTTTCTCCCTTAGGTGACAGTGGGGAGACAAAAACACTCTCCAGAATCCTCACACTATTGTTGAATAGATCGATGCGAGGAAATAACTGCTCCAAATTTGCAGACAGATCACCTAGGTCGAAGTCAGCATCTATCCCCACCAGATTGGTATAATAAACCCGCTCATTTGTCTTTCGTCTCTTTGCGTTATAGCCCATCTTACTAATGCGCTGACGCTGGGATAGGGGTATGATCTCCTCCTGTGTGAGGGGAGACTTTCGGGTATAGTCATGAAAGAATGGGACAATTTTCTCTAAGAAATTTGTACTCTTTGAGATCTTAGAGAGGGAGATGGTGAGCTGGTCTGTCTTTCGATATGTAAAATCCTGCTCCATCTGGCTCATCCGCAATGCCTCCTCATCTATCAATAACTTGATCAGGTTGTATGCTATGGTGTCCTTAGGACGTACAATGCGTGACCGCTCGACAGTTAAATTAGGAATCATAATTGGCTCTCGCCATCTGACAGAATCCTGCTCTAGAGGGATATTTATTTCCGCCACAGTGCTATGCACCTGAAGGCTTAGGAGCAGTAACAGCGATATTTTACCCCACACAGTCATAGCTCTAGCTTCACTTGCCCGCTTACAGCATCAAAATGTACATTAGTACTGCTAAAGAGCTCTTCTATATAACCAGAGTGACGCATATTGTCAGCACTCATAGTGATTAGCTGCGGACTGCGGATCAGCATGATATGGTGGCACAGCTGAAATGCAACGTCTAGGTCATGGGTACTAAAGAGTATCAACTTTTGCTCCAGGACGCTGAGGCGTTTAAGAAGTAAAGCTAACTCGTACCTATTAGACAAATCGAGAAAAGCGGTCGGTTCATCCATCAGTATGATTGGGGTATCTTGCGCTAAAGCCTTCGCTATCATCACCCTTTGCTGTTCCCCGTCACTCATCTTACCAATCATCCGATCTGCATAATGGCTCATACCGGTGTCGCTGAGCGCCTTTACGACAGCAGACTCATCACTTGTCCTCAATCGACCGAAGTAATTAGTGTAGGGAGCTCTACCCAAGGCAACCACCTCAAAGGCAGTCAAGTGAGGAAGGTCTCTACGATAGGGAGTCACTACACTGATTAGCTTTGCCCGCTCCGAGAGAGAGAGGGTAGCAAGAGACCGACCTTGGACAAGCACCTCACCTTTACTTGGATTAAGTCGACCCGCTAGATGACGAAGAAGTGTGCTTTTGCCACTACCGTTCCTCCCTACAAGTGCGATCAGTTCGCCCTCGTGCAACTCTGCATTACCCTCTTTTATTAAAGGGGTCTCATAGCCTATTGTGAGTTGACGAAGCTCTAGCATGGCGTATTCTCTTGCTTGGTCGTGATCCTACCTCTTAAGTCGAAATACAGGACTATTCTCATGTCTCTGTAGGACTTGTAGCTCTAAATCCTTATCACAACACACACCTAACTTCCACATCTGTTCTCTCACTGTTTGGAGTGCTATCTCGGGTCTGTTATTGTCCTTGCTCAGGTGACAAAGTGCTACAAACTTAAGTCCATCGTGATAATTATCCGATAGAAGTCGGACTGCTTCTTTGTTGCTTATATGCCCCCAACCACTCGCGATACGCTCCTTGAGGAAGATTGGATACCTGCCCTCCAAAAGCATCTGCTCGTCGTAGTTGCTCTCAAGCACGAGGAAGTTACTTTTCCTAATAGCAGCTCTGATCTTCTCTGTAGGGCTCCCAATATCAGTAATAAGAGAGAATACCCCTGCAGGAGTGGTGATAGTATAGCCAACGTTGTGCGTCGCATCGTGTGGCACATCAAAGTACTCTATAGTCATCTCCCCCACTCTCAGAGGTTCCTCTTGGGGTAACCGCTTAAGATACCCTGCCAACTCAGGTCGAGCGTACTTATGCGTCAGCATAGCTCTAGCTACAGGTGCTGAACAGTAGACTGGGAGGAAGTGATTTAGCGCCATCTTCGAGACACTCCTGATATGATCAGCATGGTCATGAGTTACGAGTACAGCGCTCAACATCTCAGGAACAATACCCAACTCTTTCATTTGCTTTAGCATCTGCCAATAGGGTACGCCAGCATCCAGCATAACCATTGTCTCCTTGTAAATCAGGATGGAGCTATTACCACTACTACCACTGCCTAAACTTACAAACGAGAAGTCGTCTATCTTCTGAGCATCAAGGTCTTTCATTAAGCTCTCCTCTTAGGTTTGTGCTCATCAGTTTTTTGACTTCTTCATTGGTCAGATCCTGCCCCAGTAGGTACATTAGTTTTGTCACCGCAGCCTCCACAGTCATATCTACACCGCTCACGACACCTGCCTTAAGAAGAGTAGCGCCTGTGCCGTAGCGCTTCATCTCCACACGTCCGATCTGGCACTGGGTGACATTCACAACAATGATACCATTTTTAACAGCTGTCTCTAAAGCCATGAGAAATTCGGGGTGAGTGGGAGCGTTGCCACTACCAAAGGTCTCCAGCACCACCGCTTTCACTCCTGGGGTACCTAGAGTGCTTGTAAGCACGGCGTCTGAAATTCCAGGGAAGATCCTCAATATCAATATATTGCTATCCAGATTTGATCTAAAAGTAATACCATCAATATCATCTACTCTTGGGAGCATATTGTACTCCTTATACTCAATATCGATACCGACAGTTGCGAGATTAGGATAATTAGGGGAAGAAAAAGCATTGAACTGATCTGCCGCAATCTTGGTACTCCTATTTCCCCGCAAGAGCTGATTGTCAAAGAGTACACACACCTCATGCACATAGGGTCTACCATGCTCGTCCTTGGCAGCAGCGATCTCAATGGAGGTGAGTAGGTTTTCCTTTCCATCCGTTCGAATCTTACCAATAGGCAACTGAGATCCAGTTAGAAGGACAGGCTTAGTAAGCCCCTCGATCATGAAGCTCAGTGCTGATGCAGTGTATGCCATTGTATCTGTACCATGGAGCACCACAAAGCCATCGTAAGCATCGTAGTACTTCTGTATCAGATCTGCGATCTTCACCCAAAGATCAGGTCCGACATCGCTGGAGTCCAAGATGGGAGAGAGTGTGTAGGTATCAACCCTAAAGTTAAACTGGCTCATCTCTGGTACATGCATCTGCACGTAGTCGAAGTCAAAAGCCTCCAACACACCCGTTTCTGGATTTTCTATCATCCCTATTGTACCGCCCGTGTAAATCAGTAAAACGGAGGGGACATTACCTTGCTCTGTTCTATCAGAGTTTAGTTCAGGAACTATTACTTGCTTTATACTGTCTGACATAATTTTATGCAGTAATCTCACATATTGGAATTGGGCTCTCATTCAATGCGACTCCATACAAAGATACCAAAATAGGCAAAGCACAAAGAGCTACTGAACCAAGATAGCCAAACTTCTCTTCGTTAAATGTACTACCAAAACATAGTAGAGAATATTGATTTTCTCAAGGTAGACAAATTTTGACGTGAGAGTCTGCACAGAAAGAGTTAAGTTTGCACAATTGGAAGAAAGAACAAAACACAAACAAATAGAAAATAACATGTCATACGAGTTGAGTGCTACATACGATCCCAAAAACGTTGAGGATAAATGGTATAGCTATTGGCTGGAACAGAAGCTCTTTGCATCAAAGATAGACAGCAAACCTGCTTATACAATCGTGATGCCACCGCCCAACGTTACTGGGGTACTCCACATGGGGCACATGCTCAACAACACCATCCAGGATATCCTTGTCCGTCGTGCTCGTATGACAGGGTACAATGCGTGTTGGGTACCGGGCACTGACCATGCTTCTATTGCAACAGAAGCGAAGGTCGTAGAACGACTAAAGACCCAAGGCATTAAGAAGAGCGATCTGACTCGTGAGGAATTCTTAAAACACGCATGGGACTGGACAAGCGAATATGGGGGGATCATCATAGAGCAACTAAAGCGTGTCGGTGCTTCATGCGACTGGGATCGGATTGCCTTTACGATGGATGAAGAGAGAAGTGAGGCGGTAATAAAGGTATTCTGTGACCTTTATCGAAAAGGTCTCATATACAGGGGTGTAAGGATGATTAACTGGGATCCAGCAGCAAAAACAGCGATTTCAGATGAGGAGGTCATACACCGCTCGCAGCATAGCAAGCTCTACTACGTCCGTTACCCGATTGAAGGCGAGGAAGGTAAGCACCTAGTTATCGCAACCACTCGTCCAGAGACAATCTTTGGTGACGTTGCTATCTGCATCCACCCTGATGATGAACGATATGTGTGGGCTAGAGGCAAAAAGGTGATTGTTCCAGGTGTAGGAAGAGTGATCCCCATCATCCTAGACGATTATATCGATATGGAGTTTGGTACTGGCTGCCTCAAGGTGACCCCATCGCATGACATCAATGACTATATGCTAGGGCAGAAGTATAACCTGCCTGAACTGGATATCTTTAACGATGATGGCACACTCAATGAGCTAGGTGGCAAGTACAAAAGCATGGATCGCTTTGTGGTTCGTAAGGCATTTGCAGAAGAGCTTGAGGCAGAGGGCTACATGGTTAAGATAGAAGACTATGAAAATAGTGTCGGCTTTTCTGAGCGCACAGATGTCCCGATCGAACCAAAACTCTCGATGCAATGGTTCCTGAAGATGGGGGGTCTCTCTAAGCCTGCATATAAGGCAGTAATGGAGGATGTCGTACAGCTAGTGCCAAGTAAGTTCAAGTCCACATACGCTCACTGGATGGAGAATATCAAGGACTGGAATATCTCACGCCAGCTCTATTGGGGGCATCGCATCCCAGCCTACTTCCTTAAAGATGGACAAGTAGTGGTCGGAGAAACTTCTGAAATTGCTCTAGAAGAGGCTAAGAAGGTAACTGGCGACAACTCACTTACGATGAAGGATCTAGAGCAGGATCCAGATACACTGGACACTTGGTTTTCCTCATGGCTGTGGCCGATGTCTCTCTTCGGATCCCCACTGGATAAAGATAACACAGAGATGAAGTATTACTACCCGACAAGTGTCTTGGTATCTGGTCCAGACATCTTATTTTTCTGGGTAGCACGCATGATTATTGCCGGATATGAGTACCAAGAGGCTCCACCATTTAAGGATGTTTACCTCACTGGTATCGTGCGTGATAAGCAGGGACGAAAAATGAGCAAGTCTCTTGGTAACAGTCCTGACCCCTTGCATCTCATAGATCTATATGGTGCTGATGGGGTAAGGATGGGGCTTATGACCTCAGCATCAGCTGGAAATGATATCCTCTTTGATGAGTCTCTATGTGAACAGGGGAGAAACTTTAACAATAAGATTTGGAACTCATTCAGATTGATTCAAGGCTGGAAAGTCAGCGAGGAGGCTACCCAAGACGAGTCACAAAGCACTGCGATCAGATGGTTTGAGCAACTCCTCAATCAAAGTGAATCAGAGCTCGATGACCTCTTCTCCAAATATCGTCTTTCAGAGGCTATGCTCCTCTTATACAAGTTGATATGGAGTGACTTCTCTGGGACCTATTTAGAGCTTATAAAGCCTGCGTATGGTTCGCCTATCGATCCTAAAACATTGAAGGCAACAAACCGTATCTTTGAACGTCTTATGCTACTCCTGCATCCATTTATGCCCTTCATCACCGAAGAACTATGGCAAGCCATTGAGCCAAGAAAGGAAGGAGAAAGCATTATGGTGTGCCAGATTCAGCATACCGGACTGACAGACAGAACGATAATTGAAGAAATGGAACTCGCACGTGAGGTTGTGACCAACGTACGCAACCTGAGGGCAAAGCACAATCTCTCTCCACGTGAGCTACTGGAGCTACACTACACAGACGCTCCGCTCAATCCATCCATCCAGGCGGTAGTGAAGAAACTGGCGAACATCAGCAACTTTGTACATGGAGACACCATTGATGAGAACCCGGAGGTCTCAACATTCATGGTAAAGGTTTACACCTTTGGAATACCCATTACTGGTCACGTAGACATCGAAGCAGAGTTAGAGAAGCTACGTGCTGAGCAGCAGCACCTTGAGAAATTCCTGAAAGGCATACAGAGTAAACTCTCCAATGCCAACTTTGTCTCTCGTGCACCTGAACAAGTCGTAGCACTGGAAAGGAAAAAAGAGCAGGATACGATAGAGAAACTTGGGAGCATACAGCACCGCATAAGCCAGCTGAGCAAATAACATACCACCGAGGGCTTCTACTCTAGTCTTTGACATTTATGGTAAGAGTTAAGAGTGTAAAAGATCGGAAAAGCAGACAGCAAAGTTGGTAAAGTCACCAAAGAGAAATGCTTTGTTTTAGACTCGGAGACATGTATTTAATGTTGTAGAGGCAAAGTATTTATGGTATTTTTGTTCTACTAATGACTGCATTCCTATCAGAATAGATGGAGAAGAAAAATAGGGCACAAAGGGGTACTCCTGCACAAGGAGGAACCCAAAATAGGCGTAGAGGAGTAGATCGCTTCTGGAACTTTCTGGAAGGTGGCGTACTAGAGCATCTATTCACGCGTCGCTCCATAGCTTGGATCGTCTCTATTGGACTTTTCTTCCTTTTACATATCTACAATAGCTACCGAGGGCTACACAAAATCAGGATGATTTCTGACCAGAAGAACCATCTCGTGGAGCTTAGAATGGAACATGTTTCGACTTCTACACTCTTAATGAGTCGTCAAAGGCTCTCTTCGGTAGAAGATCGAGTTCAGGAAAAAGAATTAGGGATAGAGATACCCAAGTCCTCCCCCATTATCATTGAAAGGTAACCTAACGCACACGAGCTGCTACCAATATCATGAAAGGGCATAAGGGAGAGATTAAAGACAAAAGAGCTGCGGGAGAGCAAGAACGGGATCGGCGAATAAAGAAAGGCTGGATTGCCTATATGCTTTTTGGTATCGTTATGACCATGCTAGGGTTTGCGGTTCTTGTCAAAGGGAGTATCACTTCTACCCGAGATGCTGCAGCCTGGGATAAGCTCCTCATTCATACAAGTCCCGATGTGAGCTCTGCACCCAATAGGGGCAACATATACTCCGACATGGGCATCCCTCTTGCGATTAGTGTACCCATGTATGATACTAGGATCGACTTCAGAGCCGGTGGATTCAATGACTCCATCTTCCTAACCAACGTTGATACCCTAGCTGAGGAACTGGCAGGATACTTCGGTGGGGAAAGTAAGGCGAGCTATAAAAATCGTTTGATGAATGGTTACAATGAGAAAAAACGAGCAACTGCTATCGTCCGAAGGGAGATCAATCATGTCGATTTTGGAAGGCTCAAGTCCATGCCATACTTCAAGTCTCGTAGTAATAATACCACTGGACTCACTGCTACAAGATACATCCGTAGAAATCGCCCATACAATACCCTTGCTCAGCGAACCATTGGAGGGCTGAAGAGGGATGCAGATTCCATAGGTATCACACACGGTAATAGCGGGTTAGAAATGGCCTTCGACTCTCTCCTATGCGGTGAGCCTGGCATTGATCAACGAATCAGGGTGCACAACTCATACAAGAGGGTTCCCCGTATACCCCCAAAAGATGGGCTTAATGTGTACACCACCCTCAACGTTGACATACAAGACATTACAGAGAGAGCGCTTCGTAAGAAGTTAGTAGAAGTGAATGCTGATTGGGGGACTGCAGTAGTGATGGAAGTTAAGACTGGTCAGATCAAAGCCATATCAAACCTTGATCGGGTCAGTGAGGGGCACTATACTGAGAGGACCAACCACGCCCTAGCCGACCTCCTTGTACCAGGCTCAACATTCAAGACAGCCTCAATGCTTGTTGCTCTAAACGAAGGATATTGTGCTCCTAAGGATAGTGTAGATACCGGCAATGGCATTTATCACTACGCAAGAGGTCTTACGATCAAGGATCATAACGCTCACAAAGGTGGATACGGAAAGATCACTCTAGATCAGGCTATGTGGTACTCATCCAACATTGGTGTGGCAAAGGTCTTGTTGGAGGGGTTTGAGGGTGAAAACAAGAAGTTTCTTGACCGACTCAACGGTATGAACATATTCGACCCCATAGAGCTTGAGATCCCTGGTACTGCAAACGCTATGATCAAGCAAGACGCTTCTACATGGTCTAAAAGTACACTACCATGGGTTTCCTTCGGATACGAGCTAGAGATACCTCCCATTTATACGCTACGGTTTTACAATGCTATTGCGAATGGAGGGACCATGATGGAGCCATATCTGGTCAATTCCGTAGGTAACGAGAGAATAACCGTATGGTCCAAGAAGCCAAAAGTGATCAACAAACAGATCGCTAGCAAACAGTCAATTAGGCAGATGCAAGAGATGCTACGGGGTGTCGTGCTGTATGGTACAGGTAAGGACATGAACTCCCCATTTGTCGAGATAGCAGGTAAGACTGGTACGACACAGATATACCAGCAGGGATCCTCCTGGGGTGGTGCTGGTCATATGGTAACATTCTGTGGCTACTTCCCAGCCAACGATCCTCAGTACTCCTGTATCGTTGTGGTATTTCGTCCTAAAGGAGTATATCCAGCCGGTAATATACCTGGTGCTGTACTCGTAGAGATAGCAGAGCAGACTGTTGCTACCACTCGTAACATCCCCATCAAGTCCGTTAAGGCTGACTCTCTAGCCACCTTCGACCAACACGTAAGTAGCGGACTGGTAAATAGCGTAGAGAGGTCACTCGAGCTAACCAAGGCGCATGTAGACGCTTTAGAATCAAGGGGCACATGGCTCCAACACTTAGGAGGAGACTCCCTACAACTATTGCACAGAGCAGATCCTATCGAAGGACAAATGCCTGATCTCATAGGTATGGCAACAGAAGATGCCATATACTTATCAGAACAGCTAGGGTTGCGGGTAAGTATTAGCGGTCGCAAGGGATATGTAAAAAGGCAATCTATAAAGGCAGGGCAAACAATCCGAAAGGGTCAGAGCGTACACCTGACACTATAAGCGAAGAGATTATGAAGTTAAATGAATTATTAAAAGGGATATCACATGAGGTGCTGGCAGGCTCATGTCAGATAGATATTAAAAAGATAACTAGCGACTCTCGGCAAGTAGAGCCAGGCGAACTATTTGTTGCCATCAGAGGAACAGTCACTGATGGTCACACCTTTATCCCCAGCGCTATTGAGAAAGGTGCCGTAGCGATCCTATGCGAGGAGATCCCTGAGGCACAGCCGAGTGGTATTACTTTCGTACGTGTAGAGCACACTGACCTTATTCTTGGTGAGTTGGCTGCAAACTTCTACGACCACCCATCTGAGAAGCTACATTTGGTGGGAGTTACGGGTACCAATGGTAAGACCACTATCGCTACATTACTGCAGCGTCTATTCTCTCACCTTGGGTACCGCACAGGCTTGATCTCTACGGTATGTGTAATTATAGGCGAACAGGAGCAAGAGAGCAGACTCACTACCCCGGATGCACTAACCCTCCAAAGGTATCTCCATGAGATGGTCGAAGCAGGGTGTGAGTATGCCTTTATGGAGGTCTCCTCCCATGCTGTACACCAGCACCGCATCGGTGGCACCCGATTCCGCGGTGGAATATTTACCAATCTCACTAGAGACCACCTAGACTATCACGGTACATTTCTCAACTATCTGCATGCCAAGCAGGGATTCTTTGATGGGCTATCCGAGGATGCCTTTGCACTTACCAATATCGATGACTCCAACGGTACCGTGATGGTACAGAATAGCAAAGCAGATATTCACAGCTATGCTCTTAAGCGTGATGCTGACTTCAAGGGTAAGATCCTTGAGCAGCACCTCGATGGTACAGATATGACCTTTAATGGTCAGGAAGTAGCCACCAGACTAGTAGGGTCGTTCAACGCATATAATCTTCTTGCCATCTACGGGGCAGCAATACTCTTAGGAGCTTCCGAGGAGGAAGTGCTACGTGGCATCAGCCTGCTCACTCCTGTAACGGGTCGCTTTCAGACCCTTACGTCACCAACCGGGTTTGTAACCATTATAGACTATGCACACACGCCAGATGCGCTTGAAAACGTCCTTTCGACACTCAGGGAGCTGCAAAAGACACATAAGGGGGAGATTATCACTGTGGTAGGGGCAGGAGGAGACCGCGACCACGGCAAGCGCCCGATCATGGCTGCAGCTGCAGCCAAGCTCTCTGAGAGAGTGATCCTAACCTCAGACAATCCTCGATTTGAAGATCCAGAGAAGATCATCGAGGAGATGGCTAAAGGTCTGGACAAAGAGAGCATGAAGCGAACCCTCTGTATCACGAACCGCCGTGAGGCGATTAAAACAGCCTGCTCACTTGCACAGCCCAATGACATCGTCCTCATAGCCGGTAAGGGGCATGAGACCTATCAGGAGGTCAAGGGAGTAAGACATCATTTCAGCGACTTAGAAGAAGTTGAAGCAATCATTGGTGGAAATCAGGAATGAATATATAGAAAAAGAGCAATGCTGTATTATCTATTTGAGTATCTGGAGAGTATGGAAGTACCTGGGATGGGGGCTTTTACCTACATCTCCACCCGATCTGGGCTTGCATTCATCACCAGCCTACTATTAGCAACCCTTGTAGGGAGTAAGATCATAGATTGGTTAAGATCCAAGCAGATGGCTGACTCCATACGACCTCTAGACCTTGAGGGGCAACTATCAAAAGTGGGTACGCCCACCATGGGGGGCATCATTATTATTATATCAATTGTTGCACCCACCCTACTCTTTTGCAAGCTAGACAACATCTATATCATCCTTATGCTTGTCACTACGTTATGGCTTGGAATACTGGGTTTTGCAGATGACTACGTCAAAGTATTCAAGAAGGATAAGGAAGGGCTCCATGGGCGATACAAATTGATCGCTCAGTTAGGACTGGGGGTACTTGTCTCTATCGTACTACTCACAAGCCCTGCAGTAGTAATCAAGGAAAACGCTGAGATCTATACAGTTGATGGACAGAGGGTTACACAATACACCAAGACAGAAGTAGAGAGTACAAAGACCACCATTCCATTTGTTAAAAACAACAACCTCGATTATGCAAAGGTGGCAGAGAAGATAGGCATAGGTCAGAATAGCGAGCTCTTCACATTCCTATTTGTCACACTGATCTTTGTCTTCATCATCATGGCGGTCTCCAATGGTGCCAACCTGACGGATGGGCTAGATGGACTAGCGGCCGGCACTTCCGCGACTATAGGCGTTGTACTGGGCATCCTTGCCTACACCAGTTCGCACATCGAGTTCGCATCGTACCTCAATATCATGTTTATCCCAGGGGCAGAGGAGCTTGTGATCTTTGCCACTACATTTGTAGGTGCCACGATCGGTTTCTTGTGGTACAACTCACATCCGGCCCAAGTCTTTATGGGCGATACAGGGAGCCTGACCCTAGGTGGCATCATAGCTGTATTTGCTATAGTAATACGAAAAGAACTACTCCTGCCCATCCTATGCGGGGTCTTCCTTGTTGAGGTCCTCTCCGTTATCATCCAGACAACCTACTTCAAGTGGACCAAGAAGCGCTCTGGTAAAGGGCGTAGAGTCTTCAAGATGACACCCTTGCACCACCACTTCCAAAAACCAGGTGACAACAGCATTGATGCATTGATACAGAGTCCCATACGCCCTATACCGGAGGCAAAAGTGACGGTACGATTTGTACTAGTGGGGATCATGCTTGCTATTTTTGCACTTGTGACACTTAAGCTCCGCTAGATCATGCAACAGAAGACAGTTATCTTAGGAGGAGGCGAGAGTGGCATCTGGTCAGCTATATTAGCTCAAAAGCAAGGCGACCACGTCTTTCTCTCAGACTCGGGCAAACTCCAACCAGAGAGGAGAGCACTCCTAGAGACACATCGCATATCCTACGAGGAGGGGGGGCATCATTGGGAGCTCATTGCAGAGGCAAATCAAGTCATCAAAAGCCCTGGCATCCCCGACAGTGCCGAGATCATCAAGAAGTGTGTAGAGGCTGGGATCCCAGTCATCTCCGAGATTGAGTACGCCGCACGTTACACTAGACCGGAGCAACTAATAGGGATAACGGGGAGTAATGGCAAGACGACCACCACTACGCTTGTTGCACACTTACTTCAGGCGGCAGGAAGAGATGCCGTAGCCTGTGGTAACATTGGGAAGTCTTTAGCTCAGTGCGTTGTCAATGAGCCACACGACTTCTATGTCCTAGAACTCAGCAGCTTCCAGCTAGACCACATGTACGAAACACGCTTGCACGTCGCTGCCCTGCTCAATATCACTCCAGACCACCTCGATCGCTATGACCACTCACTTGATCTTTATGCTGATGCCAAGGGCAGAGTGTTTCAGAACCAGCAAGATAAGGACACAGCCATATACTCAAGCGACGATCCCGAGACCAAGCGACTACTTGAGCGCCAAAAGTTTACGGCAGGGACTCAGCTAACTTTTGGCATCGATGATCCTAAAGATGCTACTGTCACTTACAATATGGAGACTAGCATGTTCACAGGTATTCACACTCCCTACCACGAGATGTCGCTGCTCGGCAAGCATAATGCCTACAACATATTGGCTGCCATGCTCATCCTCAAAGCATTGGACATAGAGCTAGACGAGAAGTCGCTCTCCACCTTCCACAGCATTAAGCACCGTACACAGCATCTCGGCACATGGCAAGGTGCACGATTTGTCAACGACTCAAAAGCGACCAACATCGATGCCACCCACTATGCACTTGAGGCCATGCCGGATCATAAGACACATCTCATCCTTGGCGGGACCGATAAGGGCAACGACTACAGTCAGATCTTAGATTTGGTTAAGGCAAAGTGCATGACCCTACTCTACCTCACTCTAGACAGTGAGAAGCTCCACAAGGCCTTCGACCCTATAGGCATTCCCAGCTACGACCTAAGAAGCATCGACGAGCTACGCAAGATCTTAGAGACATTAGAGTACGATGAAGGGGATGTAGTACTCCTCTCTCCGGCATGTGCCAGCTTCGACCTCTTTAAGAACTACGAGGACCGTGGCAATCAGTTCATACAGCTATTCAAGGAGCTCAAGAGTCAGGAAAGCGCCTCATAGATCACAGAGTGGATCCGCTTACGAATATCTAGCCTAGAGAGCTTACTATTCCACCTGATGGGAGCCACTCTGTTGCTCAGGAAGACATAAACTAGATCATGCTCTGGGTCTATCCAAAAGGAAGTCCCTGTGAAGCCCGTATGACCGTAGGTGCTCAAGGAAGCCTCATCACAAGTGTTTCCTTTCTTCCCCTTACCTCTATGTCGATCAAAGCCAAGAGCATAAGGTGAGGTTCGGTGCTTTGCAGTGGTGAAGAGCTTTACAGTGGAGTGGTTGATATAGCGCACCCCATCATAAAAGCCGTTATTAAGCAGTAACTGAAGCACTTTTGCCAGATCACTAGCGTTGCCGAATAGCCCTGCATTGCCAGACACCCCTCCGAGCATCGCAGCAGCCTCATCATCTACATAGCCACGCAAGGTCTGCTTGCGGAGGAAGTCATCTCTCTGTCCCTCAGCGATCTCCTCCTTAGCGAAGCGCTCATAAGGCTTGAAGCACAGACGAGTCGTCCCTAGTGGTCGGGTGATTCGCTCGTAGTACAATTGGTCAAGTGGCTTCCCATAGTGCTCTTCAAGCAGATCCTGTAAGACCAAAAAATCTATATCACTATAGCGATAGCGTGCTGGGCTCACGTTGGCGTCGCGTATCTCTTTTCTCATCAGTGCTCTCACCTCTTCACTCAGATAGAGCCCCTCAGCAAAGCAAACCGGATAGCGCTCTGAAGACTCTTTTGAGACTAGGTCTGGCAAATAGTCAAAGCGACCTCTCACCCACGCATCTCGTGCGATCTGTACCGGGAAGCCCGGTCTCTTCGAATAGGTCAGAAGAGGAGAGGTATAGCTCTCTTTATCAATGATGGAGAAGTAAAAACGTATGATGGCAGGCAACCCACCCGTATGAAAAAGCAGATCCGACACCCGAATCTGCTCCTTATTACTGCCCTTTAGGTAAGAGACATGCTTCCCTATCCTATCTCCTGTATTGAGCCACCCTTCATCGACTGCTATCATCAGTAACGGGGTGGTTACCACCGCTTTGGTCACGGATGCCAGATCGTAAAGCGTCTCTGTGCTATTGGGTTCTCGCTTAGCAGCATCCTTGTAGCCAAAAGCCTTATGATACACCATCTTCCCCTCTTTCATGACCAAAACCTGACAGCCTGGGTAGGCACCCTTATCCACCCCCTCCTTCGCTATCTTATCAATCTTAGAGAGCACCTCGCTCTTCATACCTACCTCCTCCGGCAATGCCGCAGGGAGATGGCTACTAACTACCTCCACCGTTGTGCCTGCCTTGAATAGAGGAGATAGATCGACTGGCAACTGCCCTTCAAACGGTTTGCCTCCCATGATGGCAGCACCCATAGAGCGCTGAGCATAGCTACTCATGTCGTATGCAAAGGTCACTGCATCAGAGACTTCGATCAAGTTGCCATAGCGCATGGCTGCATAGGGCGATGTGAAAAACGAGAGCACCACCTGCCCCTCACTCGCAAGTCTTACCAAACCAGCATCGGAGCGCATACCCTCTGACGTAACTGCGACAACCACAGCGTCATAGCCCTTGAGTTGAGTATAAATCCTTGATCGCTCACTGCTATCCGTCTTGCTACTGATGGTAAGTGCCTCTACATGAGCATATTCCTTCAGTGCACTCAATAGATGAGGAGTGCGCCTATCCCCGTATCTGAGGAGTGCTATACGTGGATGGGAAGCTTTATTAAGAGGGATGATGTTACGATTATTCTTCACCAAGGTCATCGCCTTGTCATAAATACTATTCAAAAGCACATAACTACTATTAGGCTTGATCTCTTGCAATAGGTTGCTCAGTGGGAGCGGATCTCTATCATCTACCACACCCAGCACATGCTTCCACATCAGCACCTTCTTGCAGCGCCTATCCACCTCACTCCTATCTATCTCACCACTATTGACCGCGGCCTTCAGCTCCTCTAGCGCTTTATCTGGATTGCGAGGAGCAAGTAGTAGATCACTACCCGCCTTAAAGACCTCTACTGCGACAGAGTGCCCCCCACTTCCCTCTATGATCCCTTGCATCCCTAGCCCATCGGTAAAGATGAGCCCCTCAAAGCCCATCTGTCGCTGTAATAAGTCTGTCACCACCATAGGACTAGCACTCGTAGCTCTACCACTCGGATCAAGAGCAGGTATATTGAGGTGCCCGACCATAATGCCACCAAGACCCGCCTGAATATAAGCTCTAAAGGGCAAGAGCTCAAGCTCCTCCAGCTCTTCTCTACTCTTTGTCAGTATCGGAAGCGTCTTATGTGAGTCACTATCAGTATCTCCATGACCTGGGAAGTGCTTAGCACAAGAGAGGACGCCCACATCCTCCATCCCCCTCGAGTAGGCAATACCAAGATCAGCGACAAGTCTAGGGCTAGACCCAAAAGAGCGTGGCCCTATCACAGGATTCCTAGGGTTGCTATTGACGTCCAGCACGGGAGCGAAATTAACATGAATCCCCATCCTCCTTGCCTCTTTTGCCGTTGCCTTGCCATACTGATAGGCGAGATCAGGGCTATTGGTTGCACCTACTACCAAATTACGGGGCCACGATACAGTATTATTCAAACGCATCGATAGCCCCCACTCCCCATCCATAGTCACCAACATTGGTATCTCCGCACGCTCCCTCATACGGTTGGTCAGTCGCAGTTGCCCCTCAGGAGTTCCTTTTTGCCAAAGCACACCACCATACTTCTTCACAGTCACCATCTGATCCCAGGCAGCCAAAGACTGCGCATCCTCCTTAGGATAAATCATCGGGATGATAAGCTGAGCCAGACGCTCCTCCAATGTCATCTGCGACATTGTCTCATCGGCATACCACTCAGCATCAACCATCGACTGCGCATCACTTAGGAGTCTTGGCTGCCGAAAACTGCTACTCTGAGCAAAGCTAATGTTCGACAAAGGGATAAGTGATAGATATAAAACAAAAAAGGCCTTTCTCATTCTTACTATATTTATGGTAGCCAACTGCAAACAGTTTCTTACATTCTCGCATTTTCGTAAAGACAAACCTAACAAAAAGTTGCCCAAGGAGCAAGCACAGAGGCATAGATCTCTCTGGGTGATATGATCAAGATCGAACTGTTTTATGCCCCCACAAAAAGACACAATGATAGCTCACTGCAAATACCACTCCACGACATCGCTGCAATTGACCTCCGAACTTAAAAAATCTAAGTTGGGAACTTCGATGCACCTAAGTTCCCAACTTCGACAACTCTAAGTTCCCAACTCTGATCAATCGAAGTTCGGGTATAAATCTGCGTCCAATATTACAGTACCGATCCTCATATCCTCACCTCTCCAAATCGTAAGTTACAATAAGGGAGACCAACTTTACACCAACTACACAATCATAGATGCAAATACCAGATTAGCAGGCTGAGCCTTTCCTTACGATCTCTTATACCACTATAGATAGAGCGATAAACACAAGAGCAACAATACCTTACAACCTTCACAAAAGCAGAGAGACGGGTATGATTTCACCAAGATCCAAGGAGAAGATCAGAAACACGCAAACAAAGATCAAGGCAACACTTGCAAAACAAGAAATCTTTTGGTATCTTTGCAAAACCGACATACCAAAAGAGTGTCGGTATTTAGGAGTGAACATAGACATATTGAGACAAGGAAATCTACAGGCAAGACCTGTAGAAACAAGCAAGTAGTACAAGAGGGATCAAATAGCTGTAAGCTATTTGAGTCTCTGTCAATTTTGGATCGGCGAGGATCTCGCAGATCGAGGTTGGGTAGTACGACGTACAAATGTAACTTCCACGAGCACAGGCATATAAAAACTTTTTTTACAATGAAGAGTTTGATCCTGGCTCAGG
>JAUNLH010000016.1 GCA_030532365.1 Porphyromonas sp. | reverse complement strand
CTTAGGCACATCGAAGTTGGGAACTTAGACGAATCGAAGTTCCCAACTCCAATCGACTGAAGTTCGGATCTCCGATTTTTCTCAGTCAGAATATCTATTTTCTACAACTTCGGGTAGCTTTTTTAGATAAATCCTGCTCACCATCTTTTTGATTACTATTTCATAGCTTCATCAGGGCAGTTTTTACCTTAAAATCATCAAGAGAAGTCCATCCAAATCTAGGGCTATCATCTCTATTTCTCGCCACAATTATCTGTAGGGGGAGACGTTGCATTCCGCCTTATTATTTGGTACATTTGTGGTTCAGTTTTGCACACCCCTAAAATGTAGCTTACGCTATGGAGAGCATCCGATCCATATACAAGATAGGCAATGGTCCCTCGAGCAGTCATACGATGGCGCCAAAGAGAGCGACCCAAATGTTTGCTGAGCGTACCAAAGATATAGACCAATTGGCATCTTATAGGGTGACCCTGTACGGTGCACTTGCGGCTACCGGTAAGGGGCACATGACTGATGTCGCTATCTTGGATGTCCTGAGTCCTATTGCCCCATCTGAAATCGTATGGGAGCCAGGTGTGGTCCATGAGTTTCACACCAATGGGATGCTATTCGAGGCACTCGATGCACAAGGGCACCAGCTCGATGAGTGGACAGTCTACAGTATCGGTGGTGGCTCCCTAGCAAATAAGGACTTCGACGAGAGCCGGAGCGAACAGATATATCCTCATCATTATCTTATGGATATCCTGAGCTACTGTCAGAGCGAGCACATCAACTTCTGGGAGTACGTGGAGAGATACGAGAACGAGGATATCTGGGACCACCTGCACGAGGTGTGGGAGGTAATGAAAGATGCCGTGGAGCGTGGGCTAGAGACAGAGGGAGTATTGCCAGGAGGTCTCAACCTGCGTCGCAAAGCTGGAGAGTACTACATTCGCTCTAAAGGCTATAGGAGCAATGTAAGCACGCGCGGACTGATATACGCATACGCCCTTGCTGTCTCTGAGGAGAATGCTGCTGGACACATAGTCTGCACTGCCCCTACTTGTGGCTCTTCGGGTGTCTTACCTGCAGTATTGTATCACTTGCAGACCTCAAGAGAGTTTCCTGAGCGTATGATCATTAGAGCCTTAGCCACTGCAGGGCTCATAGGCAATATAGTGCGTACCAATGCCTCTATCTCCGGTGCTGAAGTGGGCTGCCAAGGAGAGGTCGGCGTGGCCTGCTCTATGGCTGCAGCAGCTGCCAATCAGCTCTTTGGAGGGAGTCTCAATCAGATCGAGTATGCAGCAGAGATGGGGTTGGAGCACCACTTAGGTCTTACTTGTGATCCGGTATGTGGACTAGTACAGATCCCCTGCATCGAGCGAAACGCCTACGCTGCAGCGCGTGCACTGGACTCCAACGTATACTCCACCTTTTCCGATGGGTTCCACAGAGTTAACTTTGACCAGGTGGTCGATGTCATGAGACAAACAGGGCACGATCTTCCTAGCCTATACAAGGAGACCTCCACGGGTGGACTTGCTATCACCTATCAGTCAAGAAAATAGTAGTAAAGCATAATATATAAGAATTGTCATGTCAGAGAAGAGAAAGATTGGAAGGGCACTCATTTCAGTATTTAACAAGGATGGGCTGGAGCAGATAGTTAGGAAACTCGACGCTATGGGTGTAGAGATCATCTCTACTGGTGGTACACAGGACTTTATCTCGAGTTTGGGTATCAGTTGTACCAGCGTGGAGGATCTAACAGCTTATCCCTCAATCCTAGGAGGGCGAGTAAAGACCCTGCACCCCTCTGTATTTGGGGGGATCCTAGCACGAAGAGGACATGAGGAGGACGATAGACAGTGCGATATGTATGGCATATCTCCGATAGACCTAGTGGTTGTAGACCTCTATCCCTTTGAGGAGACTCTGGCAGATGGGGGTACGCACGAGGAGATCATCGAGAAGATCGACGTGGGTGGCGTGTCGCTGATTCGTGCAGCAGCGAAGAACTACAAGGACGTCCTAGTCATCCCTTCGAGACGGTTTTACTCTAAGCTCATACAGCTACTGGATGAAGGGGCAGGCACAACAACGCTTGACCAGCGTAAGGTAATGGCAGGAGAGGCATTCATGCTCAGTCAGAACTACGACCGACATATCGCCGAGTATCTCTGCTCTGACACAAGTGACAACACCCTACTGAAACTAGATGGGGCTAAGGAACTTAGATACGGAGAGAACCCCCACCAAAAGGCGGTATTCTACGGTAGTGCATTCGACGATAGATTTAAGCAGATACAGGGTAAGGAGCTGAGTTACAACAATCTACTAGACCTGGACGCTGCTGTACATCTGATAGAGGAGTTTGAAGAGCCTACAGCTACGATCATGAAACACAATACCCCTTGCGGGCTTGCCACTGGTGCGGACATCCTAGGAGCATACACAAGTGCCTTCGAGTCGGATCCGGTTTCCGCTTTTGGTGGTATCATTGCGGTGAATAGAGGGGTTGATGAGAAGCTAGCGAATAAGATCGGGGAAATCTTCTTTGAAGTACTGATCGCCCCCAGCTATACTCCGGAAGCTCTGGAGATATTTGCTCAGAAGCAGAAAAGGATCATCATCCAAGATCGCACAGGTCACGATGAGGAGCGTGTCTCCTATCGCTCTGTGGTCGGGGGCATGCTAGTCCAAGACCGCGACACGAAGATAGAGGAGCCAGCAGAGCTGAAGCTGGTATCCGGCAAGCCCCTCACAGAGGAGCAAACAGACGACCTACTCTTTGGCATGAAAGCAGTAAAGTACTGTAAGAGCAATGCCATAGTCCTAGTGAAGGGTGGACAGATGGTAGGAGCTGGGTATGGACAGACATCTAGAGTAGATGCGCTGAAGCAAGCCATTGAGAAAGCGAAGACGCTCGGCTTCTCACTTGAGGGGGCAGCACTGGCATCCGATGCCTTCTTCCCCTTCTCCGACTGTGTGGAGCTAGCACACCAGGCGGGGATTACCAGTATCATACAACCGGGTGGATCCATCAGAGATGATGAGAGCACGGAGCTAGCAGAGTCATACGGTATAAGTATGGTTCACACCGGAGTGAGACACTTCAGACATTAAGTAGAACATTAGATATAAGACAGATAGATAAAGGTTAAAAATGGGATTATTTTCCTTTACACAAAAGCTGGCAATTGACCTTGGGACAGCCAACACTGTCATCATCAAAGATGGGAAGATCATCGTCGACCAGCCCAGCTATGTGACAATCAACAGAAAGACTGAAAAAGTAGAATGCGTAGGTGCTGAAGCCTACCGTCGCTTTGAAAAAGAGAACAACGACCTCACTACTGTGCGACCTCTCCGTGATGGCGTAGTTGCAGACCTGATGGCATCAGAATTTATGATTAGGGGACTGATAAAGATGACCAACCCTAAGAGAGGGCTCTTCCCATCAGCGCTCAAAGTGGTTGTCTGTGTACCGTCTGGCAGCACAGACGTGGAGATACGTGCAGTACGTGACGCTGCAGAGAAAGCTGGAGCTAATGAAGTGTACCTGATACATGAGCCCATGGCAGCAGCAATAGGTATCGGACTTGACGTGATGGAGCCTAATGGCAACATGGTGGTAGACATAGGTGGTGGTACTACAGAGATTGCAGTCATCTCACTGGGCGGTATCGTATCTAATAAGTCTATAAAAGTGGCAGGCGATGAGTTTACCAACGATATCGTAGACCACATGAAGATGAAGCACAGCGTGCGCATAGGTGAGCGTACCGCAGAGGAGATAAAGAAAAACGTTGGATCGGCACTCTCTGAGCTGGATGAGGAGCCTGAGGAGTTTCAAGTGATCGGACAAGACCTTGCAAGCATCCTACCTAAGGCTATATCAGTTAACTATCGTGAGATCGCAAGCTGTCTGGAGAAGTCTATCACAAAGATAGAGACCGCTATAGGGAATGCCCTTGACAATACTGCGCCTGAGCTTTATGCTGACATATACAACAATGGAGTGTATCTGGCAGGTGGAGGAGCTCAATTGCGAGGATTGGCAAAGCGACTGACAGATAAGTTTCAGATCCCTTTTATCGTAGCGGAGGATCCGTTATATGCGGTAGCTAAGGGGACATACATAGCTCTACAAAATACATCAAAGTTTGCTCTCCTCTTTAAGTAAAAAGAGTAGCTTATAGTTGCATCACTTCCCCGTTACTCAGGTAAGACATGGAGCGACTGTTAGCATTTCTCAAGTCTCAGTCTCACCACCTCTTGTTCATAGCACTAGAGGTGGTGGCTCTTGTTTTGCTCTTTTCGCAGAATAGGTACAATAAGAGTGTGATCCTAAGTACTGCTAACCGTATCTCTGGAGAGGTGACCGAACTAACTCACACCATAAGCGCCTACAAGGGGCTATCGGAGGAGAATATACAGCTTCTCCAACTCAATGCCTCATTACAGCGTGAAGTTCAGACTCTTAGATACCAGTTGCAACGACAGCAGGTGGATACCCTCTCATGGCAACTGCTATCTGGTGGAGAGGGAGCACGTGCCTTCCCTTATGACTACGTGGCTAGTAAAGTGGTCGGTAATACACTCTTCAGCAAGAGTAACTCCATCACGATAGATATTGGAGAGAAGGAGGGCATTAGACCAGATATGGCAGTGGTGAGCTCTGAAGGAGTAGTTGGAGTGGTCGTAGCTACCAGTCAGAGGTATGCCTTGGTCTTACCTCTGATCAATGAGAAGTCCTACCTAAGCTGTATGGTAGGTGGCAGTGAGCATGTTGGGACCCTCAACTGGGATGGTGTCTCTCACGAATATTCGCTACTGACAAATCTACCTCGCCATGCAAAGTACCAGGAGGGGGACTCTGTCTTTACTAGCGGTTACTCCTCGATTTTTCCGGATCACATATTTGTGGGCACTATAGCAGAGGAGGCAGTATCATCCAATGATAGCTTCATCGCAGTCAGAGTGAAGTTAGCAACGACCTTCTCCACTCTTAAGTATGTGTACGTATTACGCAACCATGAGCAGTCGGAGCAAGATGCTCTAGAAGCCACACATTCAGTGCGATAAGAGTTATGCAAAAGGTATATATTCGTTTTGTGCTTCAAAGTATCTTATTGATACTGTTGCAGGTGGCTCTCTTCAACAACGTTCGGATTTTCAGCTACTTGATCCCCATTCTCTATAGTTATCCATTGTTGAAGCTACCCATTAAATTGGACCGTTGGATGATGATCTTGCTTGCCGCAGTTATAGGGCTATTGGTTGATATGTTCATGAATACTCCAGGTCTTAACTTTGCTGCTTTTACGCTGATTGGGTACTTGCGTAATCCCATACTCCACCTCTCCATCAGTGAAGAATCGTACACGGAGCTTACTGAGTTGGATAGCCCTTCGTTTACTACCCACAAGGTCTGGCTGTATATCCTCTATCTCTCCCTTTGCGTTATTACGCACACTTCCGTTCTCTTTCTGCTAGAATCCTTCTCGACAAAGCTATTCGTCAACACCCTACCCTACATACTGGGGTCAACGTCAGTTACACTGGTTACCTTTCTGATATTCGACTCGATCGGAGCCAGTCGTAAAAAGCCGTAAAAGGTAATGCGTAAGAATAAAAATAGATACTCCTATAGACAGGCCTACCTCAGTTTCATCATGATACTTGTGGTGGTTGTATACTTAGTACGCCTTTTTTACATACAAGTGCTCTCCCCCGAGTATAAAGCAGCCGCATCAGATATAGCTTTCTTCAACAAGACCCTCTACCCAGCACGTGGTATGATCTATGACTGCAAGGGGCGACTTGTGGTGTACAACCAAGCTACGGCGAATGTACAGATCATCACACGTGAGATGCAGCCATTTGATACTCTGGAGTTCTGCAATATCTTTGGTATAGAGCCAGAGTATCTAAGAGAAAGACTAGAGAAGATAAAAGACCGGAACCTCAACAAAGGCTACTCGCCATACACGCTTCAGCAACTTATATCTCAGGTGACACCAGAGGAAGCCTCAGCTTTCGAGGAGCTCCTATACAAGTATCCAGGCTTTTATGTGGAGCACTACACCACTCGTGACTACAACTATCCCTCAGGTGCACTCCTGCTAGGATACGTAGCCGAGGTAAGTCAGGAAGACATTGATGGGGATAGTTACTATGTGCCGAGAGACCATATCGGCAAGACGGGTATCGAACGAAGCTACGAACGTTTTCTGAGAGGAGAGAAAGGGAACTCGGTCCTGCTCAGAGACGCACACGGTCGTATCAAAGGTCAATATCTCTCGGGAGAGAAAGACGAGGATCTGCAATCGGGACACGATCTTGAGCTCTCGATAGACATAGACCTACAGACCTATGCAGAGCAGCTCATGCAGGGCAAGCGTGGCTCTGTCGTAATGATTAAGCCCAAGACAGGCGAAGTCAGAGCCATGGTATCTTCACCGAGCTTCGACCCTGAGCTACTCAATGGTAGGAAACGAGGAGAGAACTACAAGAGGCTAGAGCAAGACCCTCATAAGCCTCTCTTCAATAGAGCAGTTATGGGCACGTATCCTCCCGGTTCCACATTTAAGCCCGTCCAAGCTGCTGTTTTCCTACAAGAGGGTGCCATCAATGGGCAGCAGTCGTTCCCATGTCACTTCGGCTATCCTCCACTGGGTAATCGCCCTAGATGCCATGGTCACCCAAGCCCAGTATCGCTTGCGCCTGCTCTTGCTACCTCTTGTAATGCCTACTTTTGCTGGGGGTTGCGTGCTCTGTTGGACGATCGCTCGCTCTACCAAAGTGCAGGCTCAGCCTTTGAAGTGTGGAAAGATCACATCGTCGACCTTGGCTTTGGATACAGACTAGGCATAGACCTCCCTAGCGAGAGCCGTGGCTATATTCCTAACACTGAGGTGTATAACAAAATATACGGAGAGGGAAGGTGGAGCTCATCAACCATCATCTCAATATCAATCGGACAGGGAGAGATACTAGCCACTCCTCTGCAAATCGCCAACTTCGCAGCCACAGTTGCCAACCGCGGGAGTTACTACACACCTCACGTCGTTAGGAAGATCTCAGACCTTCCTACGGACTCTCTCAATATTCGATACCACCAGACAGGAATTGCATCGAAGCACTTTGATGAAATCGATGCAGGTATGCGGATGGCTGTGACAAGTGGCACCTGTCGCAGAGCAAACCTGCCAGGATATGCTGTCTGTGCCAAAACTGGCACTTCTGAGAATGTCCATGGCAAAGACCACTCCCTCTTTATCGCCTACGCACCACAGGATGATCCGAAAATAGCTATTGCTGTGATTGTGGAGAACGCTGGTTTCGGTGCTACATACGCTCTGCCTATAGGGCGCATATTGCTGGAGTACTACCTCAATGACGGAATCATCACAGAAGAGACAGAACAGTACGAAAGCGCAATGCTGGCCACTAAGCTACTGTAGTCTCCATCACTTACCATCATACGAGCAAAATGGACTTCACCAAAAATCACGAATCATCCGCTCAAAGAATTGACATCACTACGCTCTTGCTTTACTTTGCGTTAGTATTCGTAGGGCTACTAAGCATCAATTCAGTCAGTTATGACATGGGGGAGACATCCGGGTTCTTTGCAGGTGGGCGCATCACCTCACAGCTGATTTGGCTTGCCATATCCCTGTCAATTGGGTTCCTCATCCTACTCATAGACAGGCATTTCATAATCCGAAGTTCGGTGCTATTGTATGTCAGCATGGTGGTGCTATTGATCGCAACTATATTCTTGGCACCCAACATCAAAGGGTCGCACTCTTGGTTAGTGATCACAAATAGCATACGCATACAACCAGCTGAATTTTCCAAGGTTACCACCACAATGATGCTATCATGGTGGATCTCGCGCTACGAGTTTAATATCAAGAAGACCTCCGATCTGCTTGTGAGCTTCTTGATCTTCCTCGTGCCACTAGTGATCATAGTGCTACAGTCTGAGACGGGGAGCGCTTTAGTCTATCTCAGCTTCATATTGGTACTCTACCGCCATGGGCTCTCAGCCACGGTGCCACTACTCGGGATCTTCCTAGTCATCTTATTCATCCTAACCATCCGCTACTCAGGGGTTTACTGGGGAGCAACGGCGGCCGATGATTTAATCGCCTTTCTACTCATATACCTATCACTACTCATTAGCACAGAAGTGGGCTACGACCAGCACCGGCGACCAGCCTCTAGGATACCCGGACTCGTCATCATACCGGCTACATTCTTGATATACTGGATTATATCACTATTCAAGGAGGTCAATTACTCCAGGGCAGCACTCATATCCCTCGGACTATTCATGCTGGTGCTTGCATCATTAAGCGTTATAAGAAGAAAGAAAAACTACCTCTTCATAGCCCTAGCTGGGATCCTGGGAATCATATTCTTCTACGGTGTTGAGTACTTCTTTCAAGAGGTGCTCCAGCCACACCAGCAAGTCCGCATCTTAGTTTCACTTGGTATGGAGGATGACCCCTCTGGTGCTGGGTACAATGTTCGCCAGAGCCTGATAGCAATAGGCTCAGGAGGTCTGACTGGCAACGGATACATGAAGGGGACACAGACCAAGCTAAGCTACGTGCCAGAGCAAGAGACAGACTTCATCTTCTGTACCCTTGCTGAGGACTTCGGCTTCCTTGGCTCCCTTGTCCTACTTGCACTATACCTAACCCTATTCCTTAGGCTAATCCACGTCGCAGAACGCCAAACAGATATATATGCACAGGTGTATGGCTACTCCGTTGCCTGCATCCTATTCTTCCACCTGGTAGTCAATATCGGCATGGTAATAGGCTTAGTCCCAGTCATTGGTATCCCCCTACCCTTTCTTAGCTACGGAGGCTCGTCATTACTGAGCTTCACCATACTCATAGCAGTCCTCCTAAGGCTCGACGCCACCAATCCAGCTCCCTGACACTGCCTGATAATACAAAAGTGACAGATAAAACTTGCCTGTATCCTATATTGTCATATAGTACAAGCAGGTTGGCATGCCATTTGCACCTCTATTGTTGAAGAATAATAACGAACAAACAATAGATAATAGAGAGAACATGGGAAAGATTATTGGAATAGACTTGGGAACAACTAACTCTTGTGTCGCTGTCCTAGAGAGCGGCCAGCCAGTAGTTATTACCAACAACGAAGGGAAGAGGACTACGCCAAGCGTGGTCGCCTTCATGGAGGGAAATGAGAGAAGGGTCGGAGATCCGGCTAAGCGCCAAGCGATCACTAACCCAGAGCACACTGTATACTCAATTAAGAGATTTATGGGTGAGCGCTATAGTAAGATTGCCGACGAGGCCGCTCGCCTACCATATAAGCTAGTAAAGGGTGATAACGATACCCCTCGTGTGGACATCGAGGGCAGGCTCTACTCGCCACAAGAGATCTCTGCAATGATCTTGCAGAAGATGAAGCAGACTGCAGAAGACTATCTGGGTGCCTCTGTCACAGACGCAGTAATCACAGTACCTGCATACTTCAGTGATGCTCAGAGACAGGCTACCAAGGAGGCAGGCGAAATCGCAGGTCTGAAGGTACAGCGTATCGTCAACGAGCCTACTGCTGCAGCTCTAGCCTATGGCTTGGATAAGAGCCACAAGGACATGAAGATCGCAGTATTTGACCTCGGTGGTGGCACATTCGATATCTCTATCCTGGAGCTGGGTGATGGCGTATTTGAGGTACTAAGTACCAATGGTGATACTCACCTCGGCGGTGACGACTTTGACCACGTCATTATCGACTGGCTATCAGAGGAGTTCATGAAAGATGAGGGTCTAGACCTTCGCAAGGATCCAATGGCGCTACAGCGTCTTAAGGAGGCAGCTGAGAAGGCAAAGATTGAACTTTCGACTGCTACATCCACAGAGATCAACCTACCTTACATCATGCCCGTAGACGGAGTGCCCAAGCACTTGGTGAAGACTCTATCACGTGCAAAGTTTGAGCAGCTATCAGACAAGTACATCAACGCTTGTATCGCACCTGTCAATCAGGCTCTTAAGGATGCTGGCCTCAAGGCAAGCGAGATCGATGAGGTGATACTAGTAGGTGGTTCTACTCGTATCCCAGCAGTACAGGAGAAGGTTGCAGAGCTCTTTGGCAAGCAACCATCTAAGGGCGTGAATCCCGATGAGGTTGTAGCTCTAGGTGCTGCCATACAAGGCGGTGTACTCAGTGGCGACGTCAAGGATGTCTTACTACTAGACGTGACTCCTCTATCACTCGGTATCGAGACTATGGGTGGTGTGATGACCAAGCTGATTGATGCAAATACCACCATACCTACGATGAAGTCTCAGACCTTCACCACTGCGGCTGACAATCAGCCCTCTGTTGAGATCCACGTGCTGCAGGGTGAGCGTCCGATGGCTAAGGACAATAAGTCACTAGGTAAGTTTAACCTCGACGGGATACCACCCGCAGCACGAGGCATACCTCAGATCGAGGTGACCTTTGACATCGATGCCAATGGTATCGTGAATGTATCTGCAAAAGACAAGGGTACCGGCAAGGAGCAGAAGATTAGGATAGAGGCATCTACCGGTCTTACCGACGCTGAGATCGAGCGCATGAAGGCCGAGGCTGCAGCAAATGCGGAGTCAGATGCTAAGGAGCGCGAGCGGGTTGATAAGATCAACGAAGCTGATAGTGTGATCTTCCAGACTGAGAAGCAGCTCAACGAGCTTGGCGACAAGATCCCAGCTGATAAGAAGAGTGAGCTAGAGTCTGCTCTCGCTAAGCTGAAAGAGGCACACAAGGCGCAGGATGTACCAGCTATCGAGACCGCTCTTGCAGAGCTCAATAAGATAGCACAGGCGATGTCCGAGCAGATGTACAGCCAAGCTGGCCCTGACGCACAGGCAGGTGGTGCAGCGGGTAATGACCAATCTTCATCTGCCGGCAATGACAACTCAGATGCAGAAGACGTCACCGATGCAGACTTCGAAGAAGTGAAGTAATCAGATATTTATACAGATTAGAGAGCCACGGTGGGTGTAGACCCGCCGTGGCTCTCTTTTTATACAAGATATCATCCAATCGGGAGATGAGAGCATGGTATCATTGATAAGAGAGAAGCAGGAGTAGGATACTGTCGTGATGCGGATAGCGATGGAGGTGAGAATGGACACCCGAACTTAGAAAATCTAAGTTCCCAACTTCGATACATCTTAGTTCGGAACTTAGATAAACTTTAGTTCCGAACTAAGTTTTCCTAACTTCGGATCTTAGATTTATCAGAGTCGTATTGTATCTTTTCTATAAGCCTGTCATGACATTTTTGTGATAGCAGTCAGCTTTTTACCCTCATTCAAAGGTTCATTTAAGGATGATCAGTAAGAAAAAAGTTCAGGACACATATTTCTCTAAGTTGGATCCCAACTTAAGCTTTAAATTGATTAAGTTTGCATGATCCTAAAATCAGGGTTATCAAATATCAGAGATCGTTATGAAAGTCATTAAGAGTCAATCAGAGCTTCGTGAAGAGCTGGCAAAAAGTCGTGAGAGTGGTAAGAGTGTAGGCTTTGTACCTACCATGGGAGGGCTGCATGCGGGCCATATGAGCCTGGTGGAGCGGTCAATGAAAGAAAATGATCTTACCGTTGTCAGTGTCTTTCTAAACCCGACACAGTTTAACGATCCATCTGATCTGGAGACCTACCCACACGACACGGAGGAGGATATAAGGCTCCTCGAGTCAGCCAGTGTACAGATACTCTTTCTCCCCTCAGTTGAGGAGATGTATCCTGAAGGAGAGGAGGCACCGCAGTACGACTTGGGTCGCGTAGCAGAGGTAATGGAGGGCGAGCACCGCCCAGGTCACTTCCGTGGTGTTGTCTGGATCGTGAGCAAGCTCTTTAGACTTGTGGAGCCTACGAGGGCCTACTTTGGGATGAAGGATTTTCAGCAGATTGCTGTGGTGAAGCGGATGGTAGAGCTCTCGCCCGATATGAATGTGGAGATAGTACCCTGCGATGTGGTACGTGAGGCTGACGGTCTAGCCATGAGCTCGCGAAATAACCGCCTTACTCCCGCTCAGCGACAAGTGGCTCCTCGGATCTATCGTGCTCTGAACCATGGGCAACAACTCATGAAAGGTGGTGATACGGTGAGTGCTGTGAAGACACGAGTGACACAGGAGATTAACTCCTCAGCCCCTCTCAGGGTGGAGTATTTCAGCATAGTAGACGGGGACACTCTAGAGGAAGTAACGGAATGGGGAGACAACACAGTCGGCTGTATCACAGTATTTTGTGGAGATGTCAGACTGATCGATCATATTACTTTCAATAAGCCATAAGAAATATGGATCGGGTGCTAAGAGCTACTTCCCTCCTCTTATTATTTCTCTACTTAAGTATTTCATCGGTTGAGGCGCAAACCCATAAGAAATATGAGATGCGTGGGGCATGGCTGACGACCGTATATGGTCTGGATTGGCCAAGCAAGCCAGCACGAACCGCGCTAGAGGAGCAACGCCAGCGCGAGGAGCTCAGTGATCTGCTCGACCAACTACATGAGATCGGCATCAATACCATATTTCTACAGGTGCGCGGACGTGGTGATCTTCTTTACCCTTCGGACATCGAGCCACTGAGTCCAAGCATTCGTTCAAAGTCGGATACCCGACCTTTAGGATACGACCCATTGGACTTCGCCATCCAAGAATGTCACAAGAGAGATATGACACTACACGCATGGCTTGTAGCATTACCTTTGGGGAACGAACAATACTTAAAGGCTCTGCCTAAGACCGCCTATGCTAAGCAGAATAGAGAGAAGTGTATCCTATATCAGGGTGAGTGGTACATGGATCCGGCGGGGCATAGTACGCGCGAACACCTACGTGCCATTGTGAGGGATCTAGTAGCCAGATACCCGGTGGATGGAGTGCATCTCGACTATATTCGATATCCAGATCACCCTGCTAAATTTCCAGATAGTAGGAGTTTCCAGCAATCGAAGAAGGAGGGTGAGACCTTACAAGAGTGGAGGACTGACAATATCCATAAGATCATCTCTGAGATACACGATGAGATCAAGGCAGTTGATGAGAGCATTTTGCTGAGCTGTGCCACCATCGGTAATTACCGAGAACTTGAGGGAGAGGAGCATATAGGATGGACCGCACTGGAGTCGGTTTACCAAGATCCTAAAGCATGGGCAGAGGCAGGGATAGTTGACTTTATCGTGCCGATGATGTACAGCAAAAAAGGCGTGACTGTGCCTTTCGTGCAAGACTGGACCCAGAGCATCTCGGTACCAGTAGTGGCAGGGCTGGGGGCGTACCGTGTACTTAAGGAGGAGGGGAATTGGTCTGTAGCGGACGTGATGAGCCAGGCAGAGCTGATGTCAAGCGAAGAGTCGCTCCTTGGAACCTGCTTCTTTAGAGGTGACCAGATAGTACAGCGACACTATGGGATCCGCCAACCTCTGACTACACACTTCGCAAAGCAAGCTGTGCTGCCCTACCCTTCTGGCAGTATCGAGGGTGAGGTCGATGCAACTGACTTCGCACTGAAGAGCGATGCCGATGGGGTTACCCTTTCTTGGAGACCCAAGACGATGGCGCCTAAGCTCTATACCATTTACCTCAAGACACAAGGTCAAGAGCCCAATCGCTCCACAGGTGAGGATCTGTATAAGGTCACTTCGGCGAGTACTATTACCATTCCCTGGAGCCTCCTAGATGCAGACGAGGATCTGCTCACCATCATCATCGGTAGTTACAACCTGCACACGAGGGTAGAGTCTTTAGACGACTTTAGGCTGCTCTACCATCATAGACCGAGCTTATCCGAATAGATCTCCCAGGCGGCTTTAGCCTGCTCCTCCAGCATCTTCATACCGTTGATAGTCCTAGCTCCCCTTGCTCTCCCTTCTCTTAGGAATGGGGTCTCCATCGGGCTGTATATCAGGTCGTAGAGCAGGTGATGCCCATCAATGGCGTCATAAGGTATGGAGGGCAGTGCTCCTTGGTATTGAGTGCTCCCAAGGGGAGTTGTATTAACGATAAGAGCAACCTCCGAGATGAGCTGATCCGTCAGCGCTGTATAGGCTATCTCTGCCCCATGGGGGTGGCGAGAGACTACCATCGTAGAGATCTCTAACTCGTTAAGTACATACAGCACCGATTGAGCTGCGCCACCACTTCCTAGGACTAAAGCGACACGATCATCGGAGGTCAGAAGAGGAATAAGTGACCTTCGGAAGCCATCGACATCTGTATTGTAGCCTACTAACTTCCCATCTTGGCGGACAACTGTATTCACTGCACCTACGACTTTAACCTGGGGAGAGATCTCATCGAGATGGTCGATGATCCACCTTTTGTACGGAATTGTGACATTGCATCCACCCCATTGATCTGATGCTCGAAGTTCACTTAAGAACTCCTCTGGTTCCGAAGTATCAACAAGGCGATAGGTATGATTCAGACCTTGTTCTTGCCACATAGAGCGATAAAGGGCGGGAGAAAGGCTATAGCCTATATCCCGCCCTAATAGACCGAAGATGAGTCTCTTATCCCTCTTTGATCTCATCTAGTTGTTGCATAGCTGGCTCAAGAGCATGGTCAAGATCCGATGGCTTGTAGCCGACATATAGACCGCAGACCTCCGGAGCATAGATCTTATAGTACACTTGTTTGAACCCAGCCTCCTCTAAGAGCCACTTCATCTCCTCTCGGTGTGGCACTTTTTCGATACTTTTAGCGAGGTATCTGTAGGCTCCCCTATTACCTCCAAGCATCTGACTTACAAGTGGAATGGTCACGTTGGCGTGTATCTCATACCCCTGCCTTAGAAGGGGGTGCTCAGGGCGACACATCTCCAGGATAGCGATCATCCCATTGGGCTTCAATACTCTATACGCCTCCCTGTAAAAATCTATGATAGACTCAAAGTTGCGCACTCCGAAGGCACACGTGACTGCATCAAACTGATCATGCTCAAAAGGTAAATCTAAGGCATCACCGACAGTGATCTTAATGTTATCTATGCCCTTACGCCGTGCTTTCTGAACTGCATGCTCCATCATCCCGATAGAGATATCGGCCGACACTACCTGCTTTGCTCCTTTTGCTAGCATAAGGGAGAGATCGCCCGTACCTGCAGCGACGTCGAGTATGACCTCCGGTCTTTCTGCCAATACATGCCTTGCCAGGTCTCTCCTCCATCCGAGGTCTAGCCCCAATGAGTTGACTCTATTGAGAAAGTCATACCTAGGGGAGATCCTATCAAACAGCCGTTGGATCGCGTTCTTACTCGGGACTTCTCTCCGTCGTTGTGCCTCTTCGTAGTTCATTATCTTCTGTACTCTTCTAGCCAAGCCATGACATTTCGTTGTATGCGAGCATTGAGGTCGTCAGTAGGATGCTTCACAAAGCTCTCACCCAAGAACTTCTCATAAAGTTCAATGTACCTCTCAGATACGCTACTGCAGTACTCCGCTGTCATCTCAGGCATCACGTCACCTTCACGTCCTTGGAAGCCATGATCCATCAGCCATTTACGCACAAACTCCTTAGACAACTGCCGTTGTGGAAGGCCCTTCTCAAAGAGATCGTCGTAGGTATTTGCATAGAAGAAGCGAGAAGAGTCCGGAGTATGGATCTCATCGATCAAGTATATCTCGCCATCTCTCTTACCAAACTCATACTTGGTATCCACAAGGATAAGCCCCCGCTTAGCAGCTAGCTCTGTTCCTCGCTCAAAGAGCGCATAAGTGTACTTCTCAAGTTGCTCGTACTCTTCACGGCTCACAAGACCTGAGTTGATGATCTCTTCACGAGAGATCTCCTCATCGTGCCCAGTATCAGCCTTGGTAGTTGGCGTAATGATAGGTGTCTCAAACTGCTCATTTTCTCTTAGGTCATTTCGCAGAGGCACCCCACTAACAGAGCGTTTGCCCTCCTTATAAGCCCGCCAAGCACTGCCTGTGATGTATCCACGAATTACCATCTCCACCTTGTATGGCTCACATGCATGCCCAACTGTAACCATGGGGTCGGGAGTGGCGATCTTCCAATTTGGTACAATATCAGCTGTAGCGTCGAGCTGCTTAGCTGCGATCCTATTGAGTATCTCTCCCTTATAGGGAATACCCTCAGGTAGGATACGATCAAAAGCAGAGATACGGTCTGTCACCACCATCAGGAGCAAGTCCTCCTCTAGCGTATAGACATCTCTCACCTTACCGTTATAAACACTCTTGACACCAGATAGCTGGAGGTCGGTCTTCGTTAATGCTGTTGCCATACTTTCTTTATTCCTCCCCATCCTTATTTCGTTTTGCTTCTTGTCGTAACATCTCATGAGCCTCGTACGCAGTTACTATCTCCTGAACTAGACGGTGCCTCATGATATCCTTTTGCTCGTATTCTATCCACCCTACTCCCTCTATCCCAGATACTATGCTCTTAGCTTGCCGTATGCCAGACATCACACCCCGAGGCAGGTCTATCTGCGACATATCACCCGTGACCACCATCTTAGCATTCTCTCCAAGCCTGGTTAAGAACATCTTCATCTGGTGCGTGGTCGTATTTTGCGCCTCATCTAGGATGATAAAGGCATCATTGAGCGTACGTCCTCTCATAAAGGCTAGCGGTGCGATTTGAATCACCTCCGACTCCATGTACTCCCTAAGGCGTGCAGCTGGGATCAGCTCTATAAGTGCGTCGTAGAGGGGTTGTAAGTAAGGGTCTAGCTTATCCTTCATCTCACCAGGCAAGAAACCCAACTTCTCCCCAGCCTCTACTGCAGGACGACTGAGGATGATGCGCCGCGCCTGCTTCGACTTAAGGTACTTCACAGCCATTGCTATCGCTATGAAAGTCTTACCCGTACCAGCTGGGCCAGTGGCAAATACGAGGTCTTTCTCCTCAATAAGCCTTACCATAGCCGCCTGGTTTTCGGACTTGGCTACGATAGGCTTGCCACCAGTACTGTAGACGATTACGTTTTCCCTCCGCTCCCGCTCAGGTCTCTCTCCCCGAGACATCTCAATGATGGTAGTCTCGGGCAGGACATTGTACTCAGCTGCGTACTTCTCGAGCGCATGCAGTAGTCTAATGAAGTTCGACATCTCCTCCGTCTCGCCAAGCACTTTCACCAAGTTACCCCTAGCCATGATACGCAGCTTTGGGAAAAGCTCCTTTAGCAAGCTAAGGTTACGGCTATTCGTACCAAAGAAAACGGCGGGATCCGCCTCCTCAATCAGATAGATACGCTCATGGTTCATACTCCAGCTCAATCTTCCCTGCCTAAGAGTAGGCTATCCACCTGCCTTCTCAGCTGGTTAAGCGTCATAAGCCCTACCTTTACCGTCGGCATGCCCTCCTTAGGGATAAAAAAGAGTGTCGGCAAAGACCTAACACCCAGAACGGCAGACAATTGCTGAGCACTATCAGTGTCGACAGAGTAGACGATGATATCCTCACCATACTCAGCTGCAAGCGTCTCAAGCCGAGGGCGTAGGCGACGGCATGGAGGGCACCAGTCGGCATAAAAGTCCACCACAGCTGGCTTATCTCCTAGATACTTCCAGTCGCCACCCGTCTTATAGTCATATACAAACTGAGCAAACTCATCGGCAGAGATCTCTACCACTTTCGCCTCCGCTTTAGACTTAGTCTTAGCTGGAGAGAGATCCACAAATCCAGAGATTAGCCCTGCTACAAACAGCATAGCCACAAAGAACCCGACCTCTCTCAATATCTTCTTATTTTTAGATGCCATATCTATTCAAATTCAAAAAAACATTCATACTAAAGTGAGACAAATATAATCTTATTTCGCCTAAAGAGCGAAGAGAAAAGAGAAGATGAGAGTTACAAAACTTCAAAATAGACCAATGAAATCATAGGAAACATCACAATGGCACAACAAACCATAATCTGGTATCAAAATAGTCACCATATAAGTACCAGCACCATCTGACTCAAGGCAAAAATCGCCATCTACTACAAAGTCCTATTGATCCCAGTTCTAAAGGTGTTGACAAATCACCTCCGAACCTAGAAAATCTAAGTTGGGAACTTAGACGCATCGAAGTTGGGAACTTCGACAACTCTAAGTTCCCAACTCGGACGAATTTAAGTTCGGAACTAAGATGAGTTTAGGTTCAGGATTACATAAAGTATAAGTTTGGAGGTTTGCTTTTTACAAGCAGAGGGTTTATTTCCTAATGAGTTGCAGATCACTCTAGTTTGGGGTCAATGATTGTGCCGTCGGTGGTTAGCGGGGGAGGTTGCTGACAGCGGTAAAATTCGTTATCTTTGTAGAAGATTTATCAGTTATAAAGTCAATTAAGATCTATGGCAAAGAAAAAGGTACTCTACTTATCGCAGGAGATTTATCCATACGTAGATGGGGCAATTGGAGAAGTATCACAGATACTACCACTTGGGATCCAGGAGCGTGGCAATGACATCCGTACCTTTATGCCTAACTATGGCACCATCAATGAGCGCCGCAATCAGCTACATGAGGTCATACGACTCTCAGGTGTTAATCTTACAGTCAATGACAAGATCCACCAGCTAGTAGTCAAAGTGGCGAGCCTGCAACCCCAGCGGATGCAGGTCTACTTCATCGAGGATGAAGATCTATTTCATAGCCGTAAGGGGATCTTCCGCAACGAGTCTGGAGAGCTCTATACTGATAATGCTGAGCGTGCAGTCTTCTTTGTCCGAGGAGTTTTTGAGACCATTAAGAAGCTACGCTGGATACCAGACATCATTCACTGCCAGGGATGGTTTACGGGGCTAGCACCCTTTTATCTCAAGACGCTCTTTAAGGATGATCCTGCTCTGTCACAGGCAAAGATTGTCTTCTCTGCCTATGATACCACTCCGGACTATCCATTTGAGGCTCAGCTGACTGAGGTGCTGGCTTATGACGGGATAAAGGATAAGTTACTGACAGATGAGCCACTCGATAGAGAGTCACTGATCGATCTGATCTTGAAGTATATAGATGGCATCGTGATCTCTACCAAGGAGATCAGTGATGACCTCGTGGATCGGATACACCATACTGGGATCAAGTATCTCGATTACCACGAGCCGGATCAGCTGGTAGATGCAGTAGCGGGTTTCTACAGCGAGCTTCTCGGTGAGGCTTAAAAGCAATAGTGCACTTGCTAAGAAAATATAAATGAGTGATCAACTTCCCCACTCTTGAAAAAAAATAGCGACCTTTGTCTCTAGTCTTTTATTCGGAGCCAAAGTCGTGAATATATAAGCATAGATAGATATGACAAATAGCAAAGATATAATCAGGTTACTTCTACTACTAGGCGCGATAGCTACTGCAATATCAGCGTGTGATAGCAACACAAAGGATGTAGGCGGGTCGCTATTGCCTGACTATACCAAAGTGACCGCCACGAGTGCCTCATATAGCATGGCACTAAGCACCATATCTGCTGACCTTAAGAATAATACAACCAAGCCCGTAAGACCCGGGACCTCGTACAATAACATCTATGTCAACTCCACGCTAGGCTACATCGGGAGTATCCCCAATCAGGAGTTTGGCGACATCAAGTGTGAATATCTGACACAGGTCTATGCCCCACGTAACTTTAAGTTTAAGACAGAGCCGACCAATCATCAGGTGGACTCCGCCTTTATTACCCTATACTACAGTGGCTTCTCAGGTGACTCCATAGCACCGATTGAGGTCTCTGCCTATCAGCTCGTCAAGCCCCTACCCTTTGATAAGTACTCCATCTCCGATATCTCGGAGTATGTAGATATGGGTAACCTCCTAGGGAAGAGCTCATTTCACGCCAATAAGGGTCATGGAGCGTTGGGTAACGGTCAGAAGTACATCCAGATACCTATTGCTCAAGCCCTTGCACAGGACTTCTATGACAAGAGTGAGGCGTCTGATCCTATCTTTGCGACCCAAGCTGCCTTTGACAATTACTTCCCTGGGATTTATCTTAGGAACAGTGCCGGAAGCGGTAGTGTTCTGGGCATAACAGACACTGCCATAACATTTTACTTCACCGTTGAGGAGATGGTCAAGAGACCCTCTACTGGTAAGATTGACTCACTGGCTAAGGTGGTGAAGATCGAGGAGCTGACACACACCTCTGAGGTACCCCAGCTCTCTCGCTTCGCCAATGATGATGTAGACAAGCTGCTTGCTAAGGCGGAGAATGGGTCATATAGCTACATCAAGTCGCCTGCAGGGGTGCTGACGGAGGTGGTGATCCCGACAAAGAAGATCCGTGCCGACCTAGTGGCAGAAGCCCCAGAGGGCTTTGTTAGAGAGCTGAACTCAGTACACGTCTCGATCAAGGGTGAGAAGCAGGATCGTGGTACTTATGCCCTCAATCCCCCGTCTGATCTACTCTTGCTACCTCGTGACTCAGTGGCTAACTTCTTTGAGAAAGAGAAGACGGAACTCAATGCCCCCTATAGCTCATTCATCAGCACTAGGGTTACAGCTGGCTCGCTTATCTATGACTTTGGTAATATCACCTCAGTGATACTTGAGCACATGGAGGATCATCCAGACGAGGACATGACGCTCTGGCTCATCCCAGTTGAGAGAACCGTGGATAACAACCAGCAGAGCCCCAACTATGGTAGCTCAACCTCAATATCTAATCTTATATTACCCTCTGCGCTGAAGATCAGTACGCAACCAAAGGACCTAGAGATCCAAGCGATATTTACTGAGCGAAAGATAGGAGCACCGTTTTGATCTCGTGAGCTATGCAGGGTAAGCCGGAGCCTCTCCTCAAGAGTATTGCTCGCCACTTCTATTCGCAGAGAGGTTGTGATGAGCTGTGTAGGTATCGCTTTCATTTTCAAAACAAACGTGCGGGGAGGTTCTTTGCTCACTATCTCAAAGAGCTGGCTATCAAGGATGGCAAGACCTTTATCCTGCCCGAGATAACCACGTTTCACCAGTACATGAGGCGTAGGCTTCATCTGCCGGAGGTGGATCCTAATAATCAGCTATTTGTACTATTTGAGCTATTTCAAGCGTACAAAGAGGTATTTACAGAGGCATCTGTCGCCTCTTTTGATGAGTTTTATCGCCTGGGAGAGCTGATCTTAGTAGACTTCGAGGACCTAGACAAGCAGATGGTAGATGTACGTGCCATCACGCAGAATGCCGACGAGCTGGAAGAGTTGCTCGCGGATCCTAGCGATTACTTGGATGACGAGCAACAGGAAGCTCTAAGACGCATCGTGCCGATATTGAAGAATGATGAGAGAAGAGGCATAATGACTGAGCACTTCCGTGAGTTTTGGGCGAAGATGCCTATGCTCTACGATCGCACAAGGGCACGACTTGAAGAGAAAGGTCTTGCCTACGAGGGTATGGTATACAGGCAGATAGCTGAGTCGTTGAGCAGTGATGGTGATGACATACCTGCACTGACCAATGATGGGGTTACCAATGTCTTTGTGGGGATGAATGCCCTAACCAACGCTGAATACAGGATACTTGAGTACTTCAAGAGATCGGATCCTAATACTCTCTTCTATTGGGATTATGACTCGTTTTTGCTGGATGACAATAAGCTCTCAGGGGTGTTTAAGAGGAAGAATCTCAGGAAGTTTCCTGATGCGAGAGGAGATGTCGAAACTGTCAACCATTTACCCCAGGTAGACGTTTATGCCATCCCATCAAGTGTCGCGCAGGGAAGGCTCATTGGGCATGAACTGGAGAGTATAGGTGCGCCACTTGAGGAGATGATCAATGAGCTCAGTGTCGCAGTGGTCCTCCCTAACGAGAGACTCTTACAACCAGTACTGAGCAACCTGCCTTCGTCCATCTCTAAAGTGAACGTCACAATGGGCTATCCCATTCGTGAGACACCGATGGGGGGGATGTTTTTATACCTGCTTCGGGGGATCCGAGACTACTATGGTCGAGGAGAGAGATGGCTGGGTACGGAGGTCCGTGAGATCGTAAACATGAGCGCACTAGACCCGCTACTAGGCGGCTCAGGAGATGGGGTGCGGGCTAGGCTTAACAACAAGATTGTAAGGCAGAAGAAGTTCTACCTCAATCAAGACGAGATACAAGGCATTGTCGAGGGAGTTGAGTCTGATGATGAGAGAGCACTCACTCAGTTGCTCTTCACTCTCCCATCTCAAGAGGGGCCCTCTCTCACTGATGGAGGGTGGTTGTTGGACTACTTCATTGCCCTTATCACATTTTTGATGGAGAAGAGTGCTAGGGAGAGTGAAGATGCCATGGCGCTCACGATCCTCTTTGCTCTTCATCGGATACTCTTGCGACAGAAGACCGTCTATGACGAGATCGGGAGTGAGGAGGGAAATCCATTTACCTTCGATGTGATGAGCGACCTACTCCGCACTTACTTCAACCGGGCACGCATACCCTACGAAGGTGAACCTCTCCAGGGGCTTCAAGTGATGGGACTACTGGAGACGAGGGGGCTTGACTTTGATCTGATCTTCATCCCCGACGCAGCCGAGGGTGTACTTCCGACCAAGACGACATCGATGGGCATTCTACCCCATGTCCTACGCGTTGGGTATGGATTACCAACCTCTGACTGGCAAAATATCACTCGATCGTACAACTTCTTTCGACTTATCGGCCGCGCAGATCGGGTCGTAGCTACGTATGACTCGCGTAAGGCTGACACTTCAGTTGGGGAGCCATCGCGATACCTACGCCTACTCCAGTATGTCTACGATGGAAGTGGCAGAAAGGTGAGCTTCAAGTCAGCGAATTATTCGGTCAAGCCTATCAAAACCTCGGATGAGGGTGATGAGCAACTCGACAAAGGGATGATAGAGACTTTTCAGTTCGGGTTGCTAAACAAATCTGAGAGTGCAACTCGCCTATCGCCAAGTGGTATAACCACTTACCTTACCTGCCCAAGGAAATTTTACTATCAGTACATCGCAAGCTTGCGCGAGTCCGACACTCACGAGGAGATCATAGACAACGCCGAGCGAGGGACACTGGTACACGAGACCCTCAGAACACTATACGAGCCGCTAGTAGGTAGGGTGCTTACATCTCAAGACCTTAATACTCTGAACGTAGACGAAGCGCTATCCGAGGCTCAAAAGGGTGTATTTCAGACCAATGATGTATCCGGCATCAATCGCATTTACATCGATGAAGCATGTACCTTTGTTCTGAAAGTGATCAACAAGGATAGGGAAGTCGTCAATACGGGAAATGAGCTGAAGATCATTGCTTTAGAGAAGGAAGTCAGCTCTTCTATCGATCTTCCGAATGGGAAGAGTATCAATTTCAAGGGGGTGATTGACCGGATCGATACTATAAATGGCACGAAACGTATCATCGACTACAAGACGGGCTCGGATAAATTTGACTTCAAGCTCAGCCAGATCAAAGTTGGCTCCAACGAACTAAGCCGGGTCGCAACACAGATATTTACTTACTGCATGGTAGACGGGAGCGAAAAGCTTATCCCTCAGATGTTTCAGCTACGTCACAAAGACATTTCTAAGCCCTTCTATGATGTTAGCACCCATAAGTCAGTCACCGCATATTCGCAGGTAAAGGAGCGTTTTGAGGATATCATGAAAGGCAAAGATCCGGAGAATGGAGGCATCCTGCAAGAAATCATCGATCCGCACAACCCCTTCTCCGCTTGTCCTAATACGAATAGATGCAACTACTGCATAGCAAAGGACATTTGTGCAGGCCCGCATGTCAAATAAACATATAGTCGCAATACAGATGAGACCAATACACATCATCAACGCAGGTAAAGTCGACTACGCCAAGGCGTTAGAGCTACAAACGACACTTTTCGATCAGCTTATAGAGCTCAAGCATATAGGACAAGAGCCAGAAGCTCACTACCTTATCTTTTGCGAGCACAATCCGGTCTTCACCCTTGGCAAGCACGCTCAGGAGGAGAATATCCTTATATCTGAGGAGTTCCTAGCTAGCCAAGGCATACAGGTACACCACATCAACCGTGGCGGAGATGTCACATATCACGGTCCAGGACAGTGGACAGTCTACCCTATCTTTGACCTAGAGGAGATGGAGCTGGGTATACGCAAGTATGTCGAGAACCTCGAAGAGGTCGCCATCGAAGTACTACGAAAGTATGGGCTAAAAGGTGAGCGGATGGAGGGCGCCTCAGGAGTATGGATGCATACGGATAGCGACTTACCTCTAAAGGTGTGTGCTATAGGCATCAAAGCATCTCGATTTGTGACGATGCATGGCATCGCATTCAATGTCACTACCCCACCCGATGCTTACCGCTGGATCAACCCATGCGGCTTCACTGATAGAGGGGTTACCAACCTACAGCTAGAGGCGGGGCACGGAGTGACTATGGACGAAGCAAGAGTGGCTCTGGAACAGGCATTCAGCCACATCTTCAACCGCCCTACGCTAGAGGTAGATCGCTAACATCACGTACATATAGGCGGGTAAAGCCGCAATCAGTATACTATCTATCCGATCCAGTATACCCCCATGACCTGGGAGCATCTTTCCAGAGTCCTTTACGTTGTATGTGCGCTTCAGAAGGCTCTCAAATAGATCTCCTAGAGTGGCAAATAGGGCTACGATAAATGCTAAGATGACCCAATGGTACCACGGACTCAGCTCTGGCAGAAAATAGTAAAAGACAAGAGCACCCAGAAGAGCAAAGAAAACTCCCCCTATTGCCCCCTCTACCGTCTTTTTAGGTGAGATCCGCACAAAGAGCTTCCTCCTACCTATCAAGGAGCCCACAAGGTATGCACCCGTATCATTAAGCCATACAAAGACAAAAATAGGTAAGAGCCAGAAGGTACGAGGAAAGATCACAGACTTAGCCAAGACCCCAGTGCTATCTAGCTGATAGGCACCCAGAGACATCGAGAGCAGCAATCCCAGAGGGATCGCTACATAGATGTGAGCAAAAAAAGCGTGCGACACTTCGGAAAATGGTTGTTCCCTCCTCCTAAATAGCTCACCGATAGTAAAATATAGGTAGTATGCCACATAAGGGAGCAGAGCCACGAGGTACTGCCTGCTCGTCATCCCCGCTGTAAGAGCGGCAAAGCTAATATAGACGGCAAGGGCAGCCATCACAGAGTGCAGTATCTTGAGTATAAAGTCTTGCCGGTTGATCTGTACAATGTTTTGATACTCATAGCATGCCAGCCCTGCCATGAGGGCAAAGACCATCCCCACTGCCACCACAGAGTTAGAGATGATCACTCCAAGCATAATTGCTATGTATACGAGCCCCGTAATGGTACGTGCTATAAGTGACATCAACTTTCTTTTCATTTCGTCTTGTATCTAAAGTCTACTATCAAGGGGTAATGGTCACTCGCCTCCCTTCGCTTCGGTATCTTGCTACCTATAGCTTCCAATGCCCCGCCATACAGTATATGGTCTATCCTAAATCGCAAAGGCGCATCTATAAAGGTCGGACTTAGCCCCCACCCTGTCTCTGCAATCGCATCATCGAGATCTCCGCGAAGTTTCGTGTAAGTGTAGGACATGGGAGTGTCATTAAAGTCTCCCAGGATGATCTCCATATCTGGTTGCCACTGCTCTCTGAGACGTTTAGCCTCACTATTGACCTTATTTGCTGCTTTTGCCCTCGCTTTAAGGTCCGGTCCTAGCCTTTGCTTCACCTCCTGAAAGTTACCCCACGTATGGGTGATATCGATATCGGTCACATAGTCTTTATACTTCATTAGTTCATTGTTTTTCAGACTATAAGACTCCATGTGGTTGTTCACTACCATCACCTTTTGATCCGATGGTAGTTGTATTAAGAGAGCGACCGACCCGTTGTTGCGGTACGACTCATACTCGATTGGCTCCGCTACGAGTATGGGATATTTAGAAAATAAAGTCTGCCCCTTAAATGTGCTGAAATGCACATACTTATACCTCCTACCTAAGAGTGACTTGATCGACCATCCCCCACCCTTGCTCGACTTTACATTCAGACCCTCCTGCAGAGCTATTATATCTGGGTCATAGTCCAGTATCACCTTGACCGCCAGCGGTAACCCATCCTCTTGATCCCGCTCCCCAAAGTTCATCACATTGTAGGTCATCACCCTCAGATCCCGCTCCTCCTGTAGGCTGTTGCCCGTATGGAGGGGGAAATAGGTGAGAATGTACTTAGAGCCCAGCAGAAATAAAAAGAGGTAGATAACGAAGTACGACCATCGGCGCAGTAGCAAGTTCACTATCAGTGCCACTGCCATCAAAAAGAGAATGATGGGAAAGGCGAGGTTGAGAAAGGCTGGCATGTGTGCTCTCGTGGGAGAGACCCACCCAGATAGCATGGCTATCAGGTAGAGAATCACAACCACGAGGTTGAGTATCAGCGCTATTGTGCTTATGGTAAACCTTATAATTCCCATTCTCATCATCAACCCTCAATAGCCATCATAGCACACGGCGCTCCTCATCTGTCAGAGCACTGTACCCTGAGGTCCTAACCTTTAGAAGCACCTCTCTGCTATATGCCTCATCGTTAGGAGCTTTAGCCTTCTCCCGTCTGTATAAAAATTGCACCCCCACTCCTGCCAAGGCTCCTGCCAGGTGCACCAGCGAGATGATCGAACTCTCACGAAACAGCACCAAGACTAGGTAAGCGATAAAGACCACCAACCCGATGCCAAAGACCAGTGTCAGAGTGCCTTGTCTGCTACGTGCGCCATAAGCCATAGCCGCACACACCACACCCGCAACACCAGCAGAAGCACCATAGAGTGACCCCTCCACCATATCTAAGAGCGATAGGAGATAAAAGATCACTCCACCCGCCATGACTCCGGAGAGGTAACTGATCCACACCTGCCTACTGCTCAATGTCCTCATGAGTAGTATTAGCACCAGCATCACAAGCGACGGTATCAGATGTTGCCAGCTATAATGGACAAATCCATACGTGAGTAGAGTCCACAGCTCGCGGTACCACGGTTGTGCCGATGGCTGCAAGACCATCTCCTCGGTGATGCCCACAGGCAGCATTGCGACACACAGGAGTAGCAATGGCAGCAGTATGACATTTATCTCCTTAGTAAAAGTCTTGCCACTCATTTTCTTTCTTCTTCCTCTCTCTCTGCCTCCACAGCATGATCAAGACAAAGCCAAATAGCATCCCACCAAGATGTGTAAAGTGCGCCACATTGCTCCCCGAACCACTAGAAAGTCCTGCCACCAGCTCGATCACACCGTACCCTATGACTAGCCATTTCGCTTTGATAGGGATCGGGATAAACATGATGAATACAGGCAGGTTGGGAAAGAGCATTCCAAACGCTAGTAGGATGGCAAATATCGCCCCACTAGCTCCGACAACGATCAGGAAGTCCTTGTAGAGTAGCATCTCTGGAGTCATAGAGATCCACCACGTAAGTTGCTGTATCAGCCCTGCCCCTACTCCAGTGATTAAATAATAGATCAAGAACCGCTTCTCACCCCATACACGCTCAAGCAATCCTCCAAACATAAAGAGACCAAACATGTTAGAAAAGAGGTGAGAAAATGTAGCTGGCGAGTGTAGGAAGAAGTGAGTCACCAGCTGGTATATCTTAAATTTGCCGGATCCTATATAGTGCATTCCGAGTAGGTCCACGAGATTGATGCCTATGCGAGCAAATGCTAGCTCAGCAAACCATACTATTACATTGATGATGAGCAGGTTTCGTGTTACCTTAGGTATAAGGTTGTTCGTTCCTATCATATATGTCATTCCTATTTGTCTTCTCTTGGTAAAGACAAAGATAACAAATCCAATCCAAGCATGATAAATCGTGTAGATAATCATTGTCATTTATATGCGTCAGTGGGCGTACATCTTTGTATTATCATTTAGCTAAGAATACTCGAGAGAAGACCTATTTTTGAAGCAATTAGAAGGCACCTTGATAAAACCCTTTGATGATCCCACTTCTGAATAGAGAGAAGATTGAGCTCCGAACTCAAAAAATCTAAGTTGGGAACTTCGATGTATCTAAGTTCCCAACTTAGGCGTACCGAAGTTCCCAACTCCGATTTTCGTTAGTTCGGATCTTATTTTTTTCTACGTCCCAATACACATTTTTGCAAAGTACTTTTACCAAATTTGTTAGTATATACCCCTTGATAGTGCACTTCCAACACCTCGCAAACTTCGAACGACCTACCACGGTACGAAATTTCGTGACTCCAAAATTTCACTCCTCAGTCTCCTTGTAAATTGGTATCTTTGTCTAGTTAGAAAAGAGTGAATGGAATTAAAAAAGAGCAACAAGAAAGATATAATGAAGCATATTCGCAACTTCTGCATCATAGCCCATATCGACCATGGCAAGAGTACTCTAGCAGACCGTCTACTAGAGTACACTAATACTGTAGAGGAGCGAGATGCTAAAGATCAACTGCTGGATAGCATGGACCTCGAGCGTGAGCGTGGGATTACGATCAAGAGCAAGGCGATCCAGATGCACCACAAACATAATGATGAGGACTTTGTACTCAACCTCATCGACACTCCGGGGCACGTAGACTTCTCCTACGAGGTCTCTCGCTCTATAGCTGCCTGTGAGGGGGCACTCCTAATCGTAGACGCCTCTCAGGGCATACAAGCGCAGACCATCTCTAACCTCTATATGGCACTGGAGCATGATCTTACGATCATCCCCGTTCTTAATAAGATAGATCTACCAAGCGCGATGCCTGAAGAGGTGGGAGAGGAGATCGTCAATCTCATCGGATGTGATCCTAGCGAAATCTTGAGGGCAAGTGGCAAGACCGGAGAGGGAGTCGAGGATATCCTCCATGCGATTGTGGAGAGAATTCCGGCACCCACTGGCGACCCCAGTGCCCCACTGCAGTGTCTTATCTTTGACTCAGTCTACAACCCCTACAGAGGTGTCATAGCCTACTACAAGGTGGTAAATGGTGAGATCAGAGAGGGAGATGAAGTGAAGTTTGTCGCTACAGGAAAGGAGTATGAAGCAGAGGAGGTGGGTACGCTCAGCATGGAGATGCGCCCAAAGAAGGTCATTAAGACGGGAGATGTGGGGTACATCATCTCTGGTATCAAGACCTCAACGGAGGTCAAGGTGGGTGACACCATCACCCATATCAAGGGCGGTGCCAAGGAGGGCATTGCTGGGTTTGAAGAAGTCAAGCCAATGGTCTTTGCAGGGGTCTACCCTATAGATACGGCCGACTTTGAAAACTTAAGAGCCTCACTCGAGAAGCTACACCTCAACGATGCTTCTCTTACCTATACTCCAGAGAGCTCGGTAGCGCTAGGCTTTGGCTTCCGCTGTGGCTTCTTAGGGCTCTTGCACATGGAGATTGTCCAGGAGCGTCTGGAGCGTGAGTACGATATGAGCGTGATCACGACAGTGCCCAACGTCTCCTACTTTGTATACGACAAGAAAGGGCAAGAGATCGAGGTGTACAACCCAGCAGGAATGCCAGACCCTACTGAGATAGACCATATCGAGGAGCCATATATTCGGGCTTCGATCATCACGACCATGGACTACATTGGTCCGATCATGACACTATGCCTTGGCAAGAGAGGTACGCTCGTGAGGCAAGACTACCTCTTTGGCAATAGGATAGAGCTGATCTATGACCTCCCATTGGGTGAGGTGGTCATAGACTTCTATGACAGGCTGAAGAGTGTCTCTCGAGGCTACGCCTCATTTGACTACCACTTAAGTGAGTACCGCAGAGCCAATCTGGTGAAGGTAGATATCCTACTCAATGGCGAGACAGTGGATGCACTTTCTTTCCTGACACACGTGGACAACGCTACCAGCATGGGGCGCAAGATATGTGTGAGGCTCAAGGATCTCATACCACGTCAGCAGTTTGACATCGCCATACAAGCAGCCATCGGTGCTAAGATCATAGCTCGCGAGACCATCAAGGCTCTGCGTAAGGATGTGACCGCGAAGTGCTATGGCGGTGACATATCTCGTAAGCGAAAGCTCCTTGAGAAGCAGAAAGCCGGCAAGAAGCGTATGAAGCAGGTGGGTAACGTGGAGGTACCTCAGAAGGCATTCCTGGCCGTACTTAAGCTAGATGACTAATAGTTGCAAGGAGAGAGTATGAGTAGTCCTGAAAAATATACGACGCAGTACGCATATACCGATGTGGGCAATGAGCCAGTGCGCCACTCCGGCAGTACGAGGAGTCTCAATGTCCCATTTTCAACCTCTGTGCCCCCCAATAACATTGAGGTGGAGCAGCTGGTCATCGGAGCACTCCTGTTGGAGCGAGATGCCTTTTCTCTCGTCAGTGAGATACTAACTCCTGACTGCTTCTACGACAATAAGAACAAGACCATCTTTGAGGCGATCCTAGAGCTTGAGCTAGAGGAGGATCCGATAGATGCTCAGACAACTATCGAGAAGCTGAAGTCGATGGGTAAGCTCAATGGCGGGCTGAATGAGGCATACATCGCAACCCTTGTTACACAGGTCAATAGCACTGCTCACCTGGAGTTTCATGCCAGGTTGCTCTTTGATAAGAAGCTACAACGCGACCTCATATCTTTTGGTAACTCAGTGGTAGGCAATGCCTTTGACCAAGAGATGCCAGTGACAGATGCGATGCAGGCTGCCGAGGACGACCTTTTTAAGATCACACAAGGTGCAGACAAGGATGATGTGCAGCCGATCAAGGAGCTGATAAAGCCGGCTCTGGATCAGATAGAGCTGGCATCCCAGCGTAAAGAGGGCATCAGTGGCATTTATACCGGATTTAGAGAGATAGACCAGGTGACCTCGGGCTGGCACCCATCAGACCTGGTAATCATCGCTGCCCGACCTGGTATGGGCAAGACAGCATTTGTCCTCTCCATGGCTCGTACCATGTGTGTTGACTACGGGATCCCTGTGGGTATCTTTAGCCTTGAGATGAGTAAGGAGCAATTGACCAACCGACTCATCGTCAACCATACAGAGATACCCAATGACGACATCAAGAGAGGTAACCTCTCGGATCAACAGCTAACCCGACTAGCCGAGAACCTAGGTACACTAGAGTCTGCCCCACTCTATATAGATGATAACGCAGGGCTCTCCGTCTTTGACCTCCGTACCAAAGCACGTCGCTTGGTGCGTGATGAGGGTGTCAAGATCATCATTATCGACTACCTACAGCTGATGACAGCTAGCGATATGAAGGCTAATGCCAATCGCGAGCAGGAGGTTAGTACCATCTCGCGCTCACTAAAGAAACTGGCGAAAGACCTTAACATCACAGTCATAGCCCTATCTCAGCTAAATCGTGGACTGGAGAATAGACCTCGAGAGAGCAAGCGACCACAGCTGGCAGACTTGCGTGAGTCCGGTGCGATAGAGCAGGATGCCGACATGGTTTGCTTCATTCACAGACCTGAGAAGTTTGGTATGCTCGAGGACGACGAAGGGCGTGACATGAGAGGGTTAGCGGAGTTTATCATTGCCAAGCACCGTAATGGTCCGACCGACACTGTGTATCTGCGGTTCCAGGATCAGATCATTAAGTTTTCCTCGGCACTGGATCATGACATCTATGCCTCTGGTAGTCAGATCCTTAGCTCCAATATGAATAATGGTATGGGGAAATCAAATAAAGTCGATCCCTTTGCTCAAGACGATCTTGAAGAGGGGAGCTTTACGATATAAAGAGTAAGAGTAATGCATTAGTTTTCAATCAATAGTGTACCAACAAAAAGAGACAAAGCTATGGGAAAATTCATGAACGAGTTTAAAGAGTTTGCCATGCGCGGTAATGTAGTCGACATGGCAGTGGGTGTGGTCATTGGCGGAGCCTTTGGCAAGATCGTGACTTCTTTTGTCAACGACGTGCTCATGCCCCCACTAGGACAACTCCTTGGTGGTAGTCGATTTACTGAGCTCAAGGTAGTCCTTCAGGATGCAGTCATGCAGGGCGGTGAAGTAGTCGAGCCTGAAGTTGCGATACTGTACGGGAGCTTTATCCAGACAATCGTTGACTTCCTGATCGTTGCATTCGCTATATTCTTGATGATCAAGGGGATCAATAAGCTGAAGCGTGAGAAACCTGCAGAGCCTGAGGCTCCAGCTGAACCATCAGCAGAAGTCAAGTTGCTAAGCGAAATTAGAGACCTTCTGGATAAGAAGTAATCCCGACTTAGCACTATTTGAAGTAAAGGCGTAGTTGTTATTTTTAGCAACTACGCCTTTTTAACACTCCCGAAGAAATAGCGAAAGGAGTTTTATAGTACATTCATATCTAATTGGTATACAATCATATATTATTCTATAGCAAATTTTCCAGTTGATCGAAAATAATATTTATTCTACATTGTGGATAACTTTTCATGATTTCGAGTAGAAATTCTTGGGAAATATGGTAGATTTGTACAGTTCAAATTCATAACACATTTACTATTATAGCCAAATCCCATGTTGCCGTTATTTCAACAAGAGTCATACGACTTTGACGAAGTTTATGCTGCCACTCTGGATTATTTCAACGGAGATGAACTGGCAGCAAAAGTATGGAGCACCAAGTATGCACTGAAAGATGCAGAGGGTAATATCTATGAGAAGACTCCAGCCGACATGCATCGTCGGATAGCCTCCGAGCTTGCTCGTATTGAGCAGAAATACCCCAACCCCATGAGTGAGGATAAGCTCTTTGAGCTCATGGATCACTTCCGTTACATCGTGCCCCAGGGCAGTCCTATGACTGGTATTGGCAACAACTTCCAAGTAGCTTCGCTATCGAACTGCTTTGTCATCGGACTGGACGGACCTAGCGACAGCTACGGTGGTGTCTTTAAGATTGATGAGGAGCAGGTGCAACTGATGAAGCGCAGAGGGGGTGTCGGACATGATCTTTCACACATCAGACCAAGTGGCTCGCCTGTGATGAACTCGGCACTCACCTCTACGGGGCTTGTGCCGTTTATGAACCGCTACTCCAACTCTACTCGAGAAGTAGCACAAGATGGGCGCCGTGGCGCACTTATGCTCACTGTATCTATCATGCACCCTGATAGTGAGTCGTTTATCGATGCTAAGATGGAAGAGGGCAAGATCACTGGTGCAAATGTCTCAGTGCGCATCACTGATGAATTTATGAAGGCAGTTGTGGCTGACAAGGATATCACACTTAAGTATCCTGTAGACTCGTCTAAGCCGAAGTTCACTAAGGTGGTGAAAGCGCGTGAGATATGGGAGAAGATCATCCACAATGCGTGGAAGAGCGCGGAGCCGGGAGTCCTCTTCTGGGATACTATCATAAGTGAGTCCCTCCCTGACTGCTACTCCGATCTTGGGTTCCGCACTATCTCGACCAACCCATGCGGGGAGATTCCACTATGCCCCTACGATAGTTGCCGTCTTTTGGCTGTGAACCTCTACAGTTATGTTCGCGATCCCTTTACTAAGAAGGCGTCGTTTGACTTTGACCTTTTCCGCGAACATATAGGTTATGCTCAGCGGATCATGGATGACATCATCGACCTAGAGGAGGAGAAGATCAATCTAATACTGAAGAAAATCGCCTCCGACCCTGAGAGCGATGAGATCAAGAGCACTGAGTATCGACTTTGGGAGAAAATCAGGGAGAAAACTCTTAAAGGTCGTCGTACCGGCTTGGGAATTACGGCAGAGGGTGACATGCTAGCCGCTTTAGGACTACGATATGGCTCAGACGAAGCAACAGCGCAATCCGTTGAAGTACAGAAGACCTTAGCACTCGCTGCTTACGGAAGTTCAGTGCAGATGGCAAAAGAGCGTGGCGCCTTTGAGATCTATGATGCGAAGAGAGAAAAAGACAATCCCTTCATGCTGCGTATTAAAGAGGCTGACCCAAAGCTGTATGAGGATATGGTGAAGCACGGACGTCGCAACATTGCATGTCTTACCATCGCTCCTACTGGCTCTACAAGTATCATGACGCAGACTACATCTGGGATTGAGCCTGTATTCATGCCTGTATACAAACGTCGCCGCAAGATCAATAGCAACGAGAGTACAGCTAAGGCGAGCTTTGTTGATGCTCAAGGTGATGCCTTTGAGGAGTTTGTGGTCTATCACCATCACTTCAAGACCTGGATGAAAGCCAATGGGTTTGATACTGAGAAGGACTACTCTGAGAGCGAACTTGATGAGCTAGTCAGCAAATCACCCTACTACAAGGCAACCTCTAAAGATGTCGACTGGGTTGCGAAGGTAAAGATGCAGGGGAAGGTACAGAAGTGGGTAGATCACTCCATCAGCGTAACGATCAATCTCCCCTCCGATGTCTCTGAGGAGCTTGTAGACGAGTTATATATCACAGCCTGGAAGGAGGGCTGCAAAGGATGTACAGTCTACCGTGACGGCTCTAGAGACGGCGTGCTGATCTCTGCTAGCAATAAGAAGAAAGAGAATCAGGAAGAGCTCCTAAAGAAAGCACTAGAGGCAGCTGAAGCCAAGGCCCTAGAGAACTCAGAACCCAAGAAGCGACCAGTAGAGCTTGAGGCAGATATCGTTCGTTTCCAAAATAATAAGGAAAAGTGGATTGCGTTCATCGGACTGAAAGATGGGCGCCCGTATGAGATCTTTACCGGTATCGACGATGACGATGAGGGCATCGGTATCCCCAAGCGTGTCCTTAAGGGAAAGATAATCAAAGCATACGACCCAGACGGGACTAAGCACTACGACTTCAAGTTCTCAAATAAAAGAGGGCTGAAGTCTACAGTCGAGGGGCTTGACACAAAGTTCAACCCTGAGTTTTGGAACTATGCAAAGCTCATCTCAGGTGTCCTAAGGTACGGCATGCCGATAGACCAAGTGGTGAACCTCGTAGAGGGCATGGAGCTAAGTGATGAGTCGATCAACACCTGGAAGAACGGTGTAGCGCGTACACTACGTAAGTACATTACCTCCGGTGTCGAAGCTAAGGGACAGAAATGTCCGAAGTGTGGACAAGAGGCACTCGTCTACCAGGAGGGTTGTCTCACATGTCAGAATTGCGGTGCCTCTAGGTGCGGATGATTTGACTATCTAATATCCAAGTAGCCTTGTAGTTATACAGCTACAAGGCTACTTTCTTTTACCAAAGAGGTAAAACGAACAATAAACTCTTCGCTATTGCTTGGTGTAATACCAATATTTATAGTATCTTTGCGGAGCACTTCCAAGGAGGAGTGGCAGAGTGGTCGATCGCGGCGGTCTTGAAAACCGTTGAAGTGAGAGCTTCCGGGGGTTCGAATCCCTCCTCCTCCGCAAGTATGGGTGTAGATCAGCATATGTGCAGATCTACACCCCTTTTTATTCTGCGCCCAAATGTTAGGGAGCTGAAAGATTCTTCTAGGATAAGATTTGAAGGTATTGCTGTCTGGTTAATTTGATGAATGAGCTATTGAATATGAGATAGCATAGTGTTATTGGGAGATTGCTTCTCGAATTGAAAAAGCAAGCCCCCATCGTTGGTAATCAGGGAAAAGAGAGGGTTGAGGAGGCGAATTTGACTGTTCCGATATAATTGTTTGCTCCTCCTTGTCGGGATTCTCCATAAAACCGATGAAATCGGTGTAGTACATCAGTGTAATACGAAGC
>JAUNLH010000015.1:14182-36029 GCA_030532365.1 Porphyromonas sp. | reverse complement strand
TAGAGTACGAGAATATTTTAGTGTATTTCTCTCCAAGTCTTAAATAGGCACATCACCCACTAATTGTCTTCTGAGAAGATGAAGCACTACGAAAAGAACCGCATAAAGATGTGGGGACAGCAAATCATAAGCGAATTAGACATCTTTTTAGCCGCCGTCCTGTATCCTAATGCGTCAGCCCTGTATAAGACGACTTATGTACAAATGTCTAGACATTATTGTGTATTTTTGCTGTAGGATGAGCATATTAAAAAATAGAGGCTCATGAGTATAATAGAATCAAAAGAGTCAATGGAAATGAAGAATGAGAGTTTGTCTATAGATAAAGATGATATCGAGCTTATACTTGCTGTCTTTAATGGATCTGATCAACCGGGGATTACCGCGACTTTAACATCTATCCTTGCTAATCATGAAGTGAACATCCTTGACATTGGTCAAACTGATATTCATAACCATTTGACTCTTGGCTTTCTCTTTGCTTCGTCTAGTAGAAATAGCGGTCTGATTCTGAAGGATTTGTTATTTGCTGCAAATGAGCTGAATATCTCGGTGACGTTTCGCCCCATAGACCCGAATGAGTACAGCAAGTGGGTAAGCATGCAGGGAAAGAACAAATATATTGTTACCATTTTAGCCCGTGCCGTTACCGCTGAGATGGTAGCTGCTATTACCAGGGAAGTAGCGGATCAGGGCATGAATATCGATGATATTGACCGTTTGACTGGTCGAATACCTCTAACAGAGCGAGAAAGAACGCCAAAAGCCAGTATTGAGCTGTCGGTACGAGGAAATCCGAAAGATAAGGTGTTGCTACAGAAGCGTTTTATGGAGCATAGTGATGCATTCAATATGGATGTGTCATTTCAACAGGACTCGATGTTTAGAAGGATGCGTCGTCTCATCTGCTTTGATATGGACTCTACCTTGATTAAGACAGAGGTGATCGATGAATTGGCAAAGCGAGCAGGTGTCTTTGACGAGGTCTCTGAGATTACTGCGAGTGCTATGCGAGGTGAACTAGACTTTTCAGAGAGCTTCAAGCGTAGGTGCGCCTTGTTGCGAGGTCTAGATGTCTCCGTGATGCAAGAAATAGCTGAGGGTCTGCCCATCATGGACGGGGTTGATCGCACTATGAAAATCCTGAAGCAAATCGGCTTTAAGATTGCTATCCTGAGTGGAGGTTTTACCTACTTTGGTAGGTATCTACAAGAAAAATACAACATTGACTATATGTATGCTAATGAACTTGAAGTGGTTGATGGCAAGCTGACCGGAAGGCATATAGGAGATGTAATTGATGGCAAGCGCAAAGCTGAACTGCTGAAACTCATCGCGCAGGTGGAAAAGGTGGATATACGACAGACTGTGGCGGTTGGCGATGGAGCAAATGACTTACCTATGATCAGTACTGCTGGGCTAGGCATTGCCTTTCATGCCAAACCAAAGGTTAAGGAAAGTGCTAAACAATCGATCACAACTATGGGTCTAGATGGAGTTCTATATTTTCTTGGTTATAAGGATTCTGAGCTTGATGAGCTAGAATTTTCAATGTTTTGAGTGCGAAGTACAATAAAAAGAAGGTGAAATATGATGATTCAGCACGTGGTTCTATTTAAGCTACAGGAGTCAATGACCCCTAATGGCAAAAAGGAGTTGGTAAGACAAATCAAAAGGGAGTTTGAACTGCTCCCCGAAAAGATAGTAGAGCTAAGGGCTCTCTCTATCTTGCCCAACCTTAACCCTAATGAGGAGTATGACTTTATGCTAGTGGCGATGTTGGAGTCTGAAAAGGACCTCGAATGTTATGCCAATCACCCAGAACATATATCATTGGTCACCAAGTTGATAAAGCCGAATCTTGACAAACGTGCCGCTGTGGACGTTTGGGTGGAGTGAAATTCGTAATGTATAAACACTGGCTCAGGTGGATAATAGCATAAAAGACAAATCGACTTTTAAGGGAAGGGCAGATGAACTCCTGGTAGCTGATTTAATGCGTGAGGAAGGATTTGTGGTCCTTGAGCAAAACTATAGGGTAGGTCATCTAGAGATAGATATAATAGCCCTTGAGGGAGATACGCTCTGCTTTGTGGAAGTCAAGAGTAGAAAGGATAGGGCTAGCTTGGACGAGGTAAGTAGTCTGCTAAATCCCCGTAAAATTAGAAACATTATTTTAGCTTCTGATAGTTACTGTCAGAGGTCTCACCCTTTTGCATACCGACGGGTACGTTTTGATCTAGCGCTTCTCTTTAGTCCAGCTACTGGATCGCCGGAGCTAACGTATATAAGAGATGCCTTTGTCCCAACGGTGTGACTAATTGTGCTCGGTCAAAGCCTAGCATTTTATTCTATCCTATCATTCTTAAAAATATCCTGACGTGATCCCTTGTCACTATGGAGCAGACCTTCTTTTTTCATTATCTTTGTGAGGCATGGAGAAGATATCAATCAAGAGTATCAGAATGCATGAGCCCCATGTTAAAAGTAAGTACTTTGTATGATGAGAACAATTCATATCATCAATGGTCCAAATCTTAATCTCTTGGGAGTTCGCGACCCAGAAATATATGGGACAACCCCTTTTGAGGAGTATCTAGAGCGTTTGAGAGACCTCTACAGTGCTTATGATATCGTTTATTATCAATCTAATCACGAAGGGGATCTTATTGATTATCTGCAGGGTGATGAGGTGCGTATGTCTGGTGGGGTGATCCTAAATGCAGGAGCATATTCGCATTACTCTTTGGCTCTGGCAGATGCAATACAAGATTTGCCTGTGCCAGTAGTTGAGGTCCATATCTCAAATCTTGCCAAACGGGAAGATATTCGTAAGAAATCACTCATTAGCCCCTATTGTGAGGGGGTTCTTATGGGATTTGGATTGGATGGGTATCGTTTGGCGATTGCTCATTTGATTGCGAGGAGGTAATAGAAAAAGAATTATTGACAGTCCAGAGGAAGAAACAATGCATTTGTATAAATCAACCAAAATCGTAGCTACCATTTCTGATAAGCGCTGCGATGTCCCCTTTTTAGAGCAGGTGATCCATGAGGGTGTGGATGTGGTGAGGATGAACTCTGCCCACCTGGATCATGATGGGTTTGATAAAATTATCGGTAACGTGAAGAAGGTCAGCCCTAATGTGGCGATCTTGATGGATACAAAAGGTCCAGAAGTGCGTACTACCGGAATTGATCGACCGACCATTCTTACAACTGGCTCCAAGCTGGAGATTATAGCTGACTCTTCTGTGATCTCCACACCTGAGAGAATTTCCGTAAACTCTAGCACTTTTGTATCAGATGTACCTGTAGGCGCAAGTATCCTGATAGATGATGGTCTCATTGAGTTAAAGGTGCTTAGTAAGGATGAAGCTAGACTTTACTGTGAAGTGATGAATGAGGGTGAGCTAGGTGCCAGGAAGAGCGTAAACGTTCCCGGGGTGTCCATAAATCAGCCAGCGTTGTCGGAGAAAGACATTGACTCTATTCATTACTCCATTAACCACGAGGTGGACTTTATTGCTCACTCCTTTGTTCGCACTAAGGAGGATGTACTTGCGATACAGAAGATACTAGATGAGAATAAAAGTGATATTAAGATCATCTCAAAAATTGAGAACCAACAAGGGGTAGATAATATCGATGAGATTATTGACGCCTCATATGGTATCATGGTTGCCAGAGGCGACTTGGGTATTGAGATAGACCTTGAAAAGATACCTGCGATACAGCAAACTATCATTCATAAATGTATCCTTAAGAAGAAGCCAGTAATCATTGCAACTCAGATGTTGCACACAATGATTCATTCGCCTCGCCCGACTAGAGCAGAGGTGTCGGATGTAGCAGGTGCTATCTTCATGCATACAGATGCAGTAATGCTGAGTGGTGAAACAGCCTATGGTCGTTATCCAGTAGAGTCTGTGCGAACGATGGCTGAGATTATTCACGAAGCCGAACAAACGAAGATCACTATAGGTAGGTCGAAGTTGAAGCCAAGTGAAAATGACATAGAGGATGTAACTAGTTACCTTGCAAAACAGACAGTTAAGGCTACTGATAAGCTTGGGCTCAAAGCTATAATCAATGATAGCTATTCAGGTGCTACTGCTCGTAACTTATCTGCTTATCGCGGCACTGCTCCTATATTTGCTGTATGCTATAAAAAGGAAGTGGCCCGTCAGCTAGCTCTATCATATGGAGTTAGACCATTTTATCTAGAGCTAGAGAAGGAGACAAAAAGGCCTAAGAGATGGTTCTATATAAAGGCGCTTGAGTATCTTCTCGAAAAAGGACTTCTTGAAAAGCAAGACATGATTGCCTACATCGGAGGTACGCTGTTTTTCGAATTAGGCACTACCACCATGGATCTCATGAGAGTGAAAGATGCTTTGGACTTTTATGAGGAAGAGGAAGGATACTTATCAGATTGAGGATAGACTCAGAGCTCTAACCAGTGATGAGTATATAGCCGAACACTCAAGCCCTGAGCCCAAACTATTACAGGAGGTGAGGAGTCACGCTGATGTGAGGCTAGTTCACCCTCGGATGATATCGGGCCATTTGCAAGGTCGCTTGTTGAAAATGCTAGTCCAAATGATTAAGCCTTCTCATGTCTTGGAGCTAGGGACTTATTCGGCGTATGCAACAGTTTGTCTTGCTGAAGGACTTCCACAGGGCGGGCGAGTTACGACAGTTGAGGCAAATGATGAGCTGGAGAGCTTAATAAGGAATATTGTTGAGGAGGCAGGTCTTAGCGAATCTATAGAAGTGATTATTGGTGATGCGATGGAGGTTATACACAAACTTCAACTTGACGATGTGAGACTGGTCTTTTTGGACGCAGACAAACAACATTATCCTGAGTATTATGATTTGTTAATCGATAGATTACCACCCGATTCTTATATCATCGCAGACAATACTCTATGGAGTGGTAAAGTATATGATGAGAATATACATGACCCTCAAACAGATGGTATTAGGAGGTTTAATGAACTTGTGAAAGGTGATAAACGGGTAGAGCAGATATTGTTACCTCTCAGAGATGGCTTGACAATAATACACAAATGGTAGAAGATAGTTATGGATCAGAGAAGAACGAATAAAATATCAAGATTGATACAGAAGGAATTGGGTCAAATGTTTCAAGAAGAGACCCAAACTATGAGAGGAGTCATGATCTCCGTAACTGAGGTGCGTGTCACTCCAGACTTAAGCTCAGCAAGGGTTTATCTTAGCATATTCCCAGATGAGCAATCTGACCATCTTTTGAACCAGATTAAAAATAACAGTTCTTCGATCAGGGGTGAACTTGGTAATCGTATTCGTTCTCAAGTTCGTCATATCCCAGAGCTTATATTTGAGAAGGATATGAGCGAAGAGTATGCAAGACGCATTGATCAATTACTTGACGGCATTCGAGAAGAGTAGGGTAATCCAATTATCATTCAGATGAACTTTTATGAGCTTAGGATCTCATCCTTTGTAGCTTGGCGCTACTTTTTCTCTAAAAAGAGTACTAATGCGGTAAATGTTATTGCCACAGTTGCAGTAATAGGAGTAGCATTGGTAACTACGGCAATGATTTGTGTACTTTCCGTCTTTAATGGCTTTGAAAACTTTACCACAAGTCAATTATCGCCATTATCACCAAAGTATATAATTAAATCTGCTAATGATCAGGTATTCACTGTTCCTAGACAGTTGTCGGGGAAAGTTGCTCCAGTTTTGACTACACAAGCGGTAGTGAGATTTGAAGAAAACTATACGCTTGCTACATTGGTTGGTATAGATTCGTTATACAAAAATGTAGTGTCGATGACCCCATATATGTTTGATGGTGAATTTAATACCGGAGATCTGGAAATGCCCACCGCAGTAATTGGGATTGGAGTGGGGAGTCGTATCGATGCGGGGGCTGGGTACTGGACGCCGTTGGAAGTGACTGTCCCTAACAGAGTTGGTGAGGTCTCTAATATTTTTCCGGCAAAGAACTTTCAGACCGAAGGGTTCCATATAGCAGGTGTTTTCAGAATTGATCAGCCAGGAGACGATGAGCTCATCTTTATAGATATCAGTGTCCTACAAAAGCTATTGCAGTATGATGAGCACATGGTCACCTACATTGCATTAGGTGAAGAAACGGCAGAAGCAGGTGCGTTATCTGTGTGTGCACAGCTAGGAGATGATTTTCAGATACTAAATAAGTACGAACAGCATCCCGAGATATACAAGGTTTTGAGGTTAGAGAAATGGTTCTCTTTCTTATTGCTATTCTTTGTATTGCTGCTCTCAGTCTTTAGCTTTATCAGTACGTTAGGAATGCTTATTATCGAAAAGCGTAATGATGCTATAACGCTAAGAGTATTAGGGGCACCAGCCAAGCTAGTTGATCGGATCATAATCCTAGAGGGTTGGTTACTTTCTATTACGGGGCTAATTATTGGTGGTCTATTGGGGATCCTACTTGTAGTTCTCCAATCTAGGTTTGGGATTTTGAAGCTAGGCGGAGGTGAGAGCATGACGAGTGTCTTTTTGATAGATGCTTATCCAGTTGAATTACGTATAGTTGATCTTCTGATCGTATCTCTATTTATCCTAATGATAGGTTGGTTAAGTAGTGTTTTAGCGTACAAATTTTTCAGATGGAACAGACCAAAATGACAGTTTTATTTCGTAACTTACGTACGATGTAATTAAATCATAACTATATAAAGAGATGGAAATAATGAACAGTAGACTTAACAACCGAGTCCTAGTAGCAGTAATTATGGCAATTGCTATGATACTATCAGTAATTGCTGTGGGGTATAGTGTGAGACATCGAAATGATGGTCCAAAGACAATCTCCGTCAAGGGTAATGCTTCAAAAGATTTTATTAGTGATCTTGTGGTTTGGGAGTTAATCATAAATCATCACTCACAGACGCCTCTTGAAGGCTTTAATAGTATTGGACGGCAAAGAGAAGTCGTAAGGTCGTTCCTGCTCGATAATGATATATCGCATGATGAGATAGAAGTTGGAAATGTCTCATATGAGTTGCTTGAGGAAAGCTATTACGATAATAACCAACAGAGATTCGTAAGAATCAATAATGGTTACAAAGTTAAACAGACTATTACGATCACGAGTAGAAATGTAGATAATGTCGAGCAGTTGGCTCGTGAGGTGGGGGATTTGATTGAGCAAAATGTAACTGTCCGGTCAGTTGCTCCGAGATATTATTACACGAAACTTGCAGATTTGAAGCTGGAAATGCTAGGAGAAGCATCAGAAGATGCTTATGCTAGAGCAAAACAAATAGCCGAGAAAAGTGGTGCTAAAGTTGGGAGCTTAAAGCAGTCTTCGATGGGTGTATTCCAAATTTTGGGAAAGTACTCTGAAGAAGATTATAGCTGGGGGGGTACACTCAATACATCAAGCAAAGAGAAAACGATGACCATCACTGTTAGTTCTCAGTATTTAATAGACTGAGTACTTATAGTATGACTGGTATTGAATCACGTATAGAAGGGTTACGTAATCTCTTAGAGCAATATGAGTATGAGTATTACGTACTCAACTCTCCCACAGTGTCCGACCTCGAGTTTGATACTCTGATGAAAGAGCTTGAAGAGCTCGAAGTTGAACATCCAGAGTATATTACTAGAAACTCTCCTACTCAGAGGGTTGGGAGCGAACTGATCTGGCAGGAGGGAACGCAGATTAAAACAAAACGCCACAAATATCCCATGTTATCTCTGCAGAATACTTATTCTTGGGAAGAGGTAACAGAATTCTACAATAGAATAAGTAGAAGTTTAAGCCGGAATAGTATTGAGCTCACTGTTGAGCTTAAATATGATGGAACTTCCATCTCTATAATATACGAAGAAGGAGAGTTGGCATATGCCCTAACACGGGGAGACGGGATCGAGGGTGAGGATGTGACCGAAGCAATTCGTGCGATCAGATCAATCCCCTTGAGGCTTAGAGGAGATGACCTTCCTAAATATATTGAAGTGCGAGGTGAGATCTTAATGCCATGGAGAGAGTTTGAGCGTATCAACGCAGAACGCTTGGAGGAAGGAATGCCTTTATTTGCAAACCCTCGTAACGCCGCCGCAGGTACGATTAAAACAAAGGAAAACGCTGCTGCAGTTGTCGCTCATAGACGCTTAACAGCTTTCTTCTACTATCTGTATAGCGAAGATGTAGATTGGCTAAAAAACTCACAACATGAGAGGATAGAGCAAATTCGACAGCTCGGACTTGCAGCTAGTAAAGAATATCAACTTTGTAGTTCCCTTGACGAGGTAAAGAACTTTATCGATCAGTGGGATAATGGTCGCCACAATCTAGATGTTCCGACAGACGGAATTGTGATTAAGGTTGATGACTATTCACTTCATGATGAGCTTGGAACTACGGCAAAGTCACCTCGTTGGGCTTTCGCATACAAGTTTTTGGCTGAATCAGCAGCTACGAAACTAAAATCTGTCTTATATCAAGTGGCTAGGACTGGTGTTGTGACGCCAGTTGCTATTTTGGATCCCGTTCATCTTTCAGGAACTGTAGTTCAAAGGGCAAGTCTTCATAATGCTGATGTTATTGCAAATCTAGATTTGCACTTAGGAGACATCGTGATGGTAGAGAAAGGGGGCGAGATCATACCAAAGATAACTAAGGTACTCTATGACAAGCGGGACAAAAATCTAGGTGAAAAGGTTGTTATGCCGTCAGAGTGTCCTGACTGTGGTACGCGGCTTGAGAAATCAGACGAGTTAGCGGCTACCTACTGTCCGAATGAGTGGGGCTGTCCTGCTCAAATAGAAGGGAAGATAGAGCACTTCTGTAGCCGTTCTGCAATGGACATAAATATAGGTCCTAAAACAATTCATCTCCTTACTTCTTTGCTAGATGTTAAGGATACAGCAGATCTCTTTGAACTGACTGAGGATAAGCTCCTGAGCTTACCAGGGTTTAAGGATCGTAAGGCGAAGAATTTGGTTGGAAGCATAGCAAAGTCAAAATTTGTTCCTTTTGATCGCGTGTTGTACGCTCTTGGTATAAAACTGGTTGGTAGTACTCTGGCAAAGCAGCTCGCTGAAAAACATAGATCCATAGACCATCTTATGTCTATCAACTCCCATGAATTACAGGAGCAAGATGCTATCGGTCCGATGATTGCTGGCAGTATTCAAAATTACTTTGATGAAGAGAAAAATATACGACTTATAAATCGTTTGCGAGCATTTGGTCTGCAATTCGAGCTTCAGAATAGTAGATCTCCTGAGACGCCAGTCGCGCAGTTGCTCAAAGGAGAGAACATTGTAGTCAGTGGGATTTTCTCATCGATTTCTAGAGACGAACTCAAAGATCTTATTGCCCAGCATGGAGGGAAGGTTACAGGAAGTATTTCAGGAAAGACTTCTTTTGTTATTGCTGGTGAAAATATGGGTCCTAGTAAACTAGTAAAAGCCCAGGGTCTGGGGGTGAAAATACTAACTGAAGAGGAGTTCTTTGATACATACAAAAATATAAGAGATATATAAACGAAGAGATGAGCGAACTTTATCCTTTCGTACACCTACACGTACACTCACACTATTCTGTTTTAGATGGGTTAGCCACTATCCCAGAGTTGGTCGATAGAGCGATAGCCGATAAGATGCCCGGGATTGCACTTACTGACCATGGTACCATGTTTGGTATTAAGGATTTTGTGAACTACATCAACAAGCATAATGCCCCTTATAACAAGGTAATAAGTAGTGCTACCTTAAATTTGCAAGGTGCTACTTCTGATGAAGAACGTGCAAAGTTTGAGAGTGAGATCTCTGCTGCACAAAAGAATAAGATAAAGCCGATCATAGGGTGCGAGTGTTATTGTGCAGTTCGTGGTAGACACAAGAAAGAGGGGAGTCTCGATAGAAGTGGGTATCACCTCATACTTCTTGCTAAAAACCTAGTTGGTTATAAGAATCTTATTAAATTAGCCTCTATTTCATATTCAGAGGGGCTATACTATAGACCAAGGATCGATAAGGAGTTACTTGAACAGTATCATGAAGGTCTGATAGTTACAAGTGCTTGTCTTGGAGGAGAGATACCTCAACTGATCCGGCAAAATAGGATGGCGGAGGCAGAGCAGAGTATACTTTGGTTTAAGAAAGTATTTGGAGATGACTATTACCTTGAGTTGCAAAGGCATAAGACAAATAAGCCACGTGCAAACTATGAAACGTTTGAGATCCAAAAAACTGTCAATGAGAGTCTAATCGAGCTTGCTAGAAAAACTGGCGTCAAGCTGATTGCCACAAATGATGTTCATTTTGCTGCAGAAGAGGATGGAGAAGCACATGATCGCTTGATCTGCCTCAGTACCAATAGAGACTTTAATGATCCTAACCGTATGGTATATACCAAACAAGAGTGGCTCAAGTCTATTGCTGAAATGAACGATATATTTCAGGACATCCCTGAGGCTCTTACGAATACAATAGAAATCTTAGATAAGATCGAGGAGTTTTCTATTGATCATAAGCCTTTGATGCCAGACTTCCCAATCCCAGATGGGTTTAAGGACGAGGATGATTATCTCCGTCACCTTTCATATGAGGGAGCAAAAGAGAGATACGGTGATCCCTTGTCAGAAGAGATTATTGAGCGCCTAGATTATGAACTAGGTGTAATGAAGTCCATGGGATATCCCGGATATTTCCTTATTGTTCAGGACCTAATAGCACAGGCACGTCGACTAGGAGTTTCCGTAGGACCTGGTCGAGGATCTGCGGCAGGCTCTCTTGTTGCCTATGCTCTTAAAATTACAGATATTGATCCACTTAGATATGGTCTTCTTTTCGAGCGTTTTCTTAATCCTGATAGAGTATCCCTGCCGGATATTGACATGGATTTTGATGATGACGGACGGCAAGAGATACTCAACTGGGTTACTGATCATTATGGCAAAGACAGAGTAGCTCATATCGTCACCTATGGTACGATGGCTACAAAAAGCTCTATCAAAGATGTCGCTCGTATTCTTAATTTACCACTGTCTGAGTCGAATGCTCTCACAAACGTAATCCCTGATCGAATCGAAGGGGTCAAAAATATTACAGTAAAAGCAGCAGTTGAGCATGTGCCTGAGCTTCGAGAAATCTATTATGGGGAAGAATCATTAAAGAAGGAAGTGCTGAAATACGCGATGAGCCTAGAAGGGACGATTCGGAACCTCGGAGTGCATGCGTGTGGGATTATTATAGGTAAAGTTCCTATTTCAGATATCGTCCCTACATGGGTTAGTAAAGACAGTGATACTGGTGAAGATCTACTGATTACCCAGTATGAAGGGTCGGTCATTGAGGATACTGGCTTGATTAAGATGGACTTCCTCGGTCTTAAGACTCTCTCTATTATCAGGGCAGCTCTGGAGAACATTAAGGAAAGGCATGGGATAGACATAGATGTAGATCATCTGCCAATGGATGACGAAGAGACTTTCCAATTATTTCGAGAGGGAAATACTCATGCTGTCTTTCAATTTGAGTCTCCAGGTATGCAAAAGTCTCTTAGGCTTTTAGGACCTACGCAATTCGAGGATCTTATCGCTATGGTGGCTTTATATCGTCCAGGTCCCATGGACAATATTCCAACCTATGCAGCTCGAAAAAGTGGTGACGAGAGTATTCGTTACGACTTGCCTGTAATGGAGGAGTTTTTGAAAGAAACGTATGGAGTAACTGTTTACCAAGAGCAGGTGATGTTGCTGTCTCGCAAAATTGCCAATTTTACCCGCGGTGAGTCTGATACTCTCCGAAAAGCTATGGGTAAGAAGCGTGAACAAGAGATGGCTATGCTCAAGGGTAAGTTCTTATCAGGAGGTGAAGCCAATGGACATCCCAAGGAGGTGTTGGAGAAGATCTGGAGTGATTGGTTGAAATTCGCTTCATATGCCTTCAATAAAAGCCACGCTGCGTGCTACGCTTGGATTGCGTATCAGACCGCTTATCTTAAAGCTCACTATCCCGCAGAGTTTATGGCAGGCGTGTTAAGTCGCAACATCGATAAGATTGCAGAAATAACTAAGTATATGGAGGAAAGCCGTAAGATGGGTATTTCTGTGCTTTCTCCGGATGTTAACGAGTCGGACTTCCAGTTTTCTGTCAATAAAGAGGGAAATATTCGTTTTGGTTTAGGTGCCATTAAAGGTTTTGGACGTGCTGCAGCCAACTCAATTGTCCAAGAGAGAAGGGCAAATGGTCCTTATAAGGATGTCTACGATTTTTTCGAGAGAGTGAATGATAGCACCTTGTCATATAAGACCTGTGAGGCACTTATTCTAAGTGGAGCGTTCGATTCATTTAGCGACTACAAGAGAGAGGATTTCCTCATAAAGGAGAGTCCTAGCTCTGATGATAACTTCCTCTCACGTCTGTTGAAGTATGGTCAACAATTTCAGATAGGTAAGGACTCTGCTCAAGTTTCACTTTTCGGAGATTCTGAGTTTCAAGAGATGGCCAAGCCAGTACTTGTCGTTACCGGTGAGACATGGAATAATATTGAACTCTTGAATAAAGAGAAGGAACTACTAGGTGTTTATTTAACTGCAACGCCTCTGGACAAGTATGAGCTTGTACTCAATTATAAGTGTAACTTTAAGTGCTCAGATCTGAGTGATCTGTCCGAGTTTGCTGGGGAGGAGCTTATTTTGGGAGGTATGGTTACAGGGTATCGAGAATCGACTACAAAAAGAGGGGATCCTTGTGGGTTCATCAAGATTCAGGACTTTGAAGGAGAAGGGGAGATTGCACTGTTCAAGGATCAGTATCTAAACTTCTCTAAATTTGGTAAGGTAGGTCTGTTTTTATATATCAATGCTCTAGCTGAGCAGTCGTATAATGGGAAGGTATATCTAAAGGTGAATAGTATTCAACTCCTGGATAATATATATCAATCTCTCTTTACAAAGTTACATATTCGTCTTCCAATGTGGGTCCTCACCGAAGAGTTTTATGATGAGCTAATCCCTGCCCTCAGGGAGTCTGGTGATGGTGGAGTGGTAGAGGTGGAGATCGAAGTTTCTGATAGTATAAATAGAGTATATCTAACTCTAAACTCTGAGGAGATAAACAAGATAGCGCTCACACCTAAGATCTTAGAAATGTTGAAAACCTACGAAGATCATGGTGTTGAATTTGAACTAAACTAAAAGGGGAGGCTCTTTGTTCTAAATATGAAGTAATATATTTCTAACTTAAAAACAAATAGATTATGGCATTTGAATTTACGGATAGTAATTTTAAGGCTGAGCTACAGAGTGGCAAGGCAATGGTAGTAGATTTTTGGGCTTCATGGTGTGGCCCATGCCGCATGGTTGGCCCTATCATCGAGGAACTTGCTCAGAAGTACGAAGGTAAAGTATTGGTAGGCAAGTTGAACGTAGATGAGAACTCTGATATACCTGTTGAGTACTCAGTACGCAACATCCCCACTATTCTATTCATCAAGGATGGCGAGGTAAAGCAGCGTGTAGTAGGTGTTCAAAGCAAGGGTTCATTAGAGGCAGAGATCGAAAAGCTACTTTAAGCAAGAAATTATATCTTGCCTTATACTCCCTCCACCGACTAGTCGGTGGAGGGAGTTTTTTATCTACAATACAAAGCGAAAATATCACCTTGAATTATTTGGAAAATCAATCCATCGAATAGTATGTCTGTATGTTAGATGTTTGGTATATTTGAGGAGCAAATAATCTATGATTTTAATATTATTACAGCGAATACGATGAACATAATTAGTAGAGTGCTATTTCTTTTTACAGTTATGCTTTTCTCTGGCTGTCAAGAGATAGTAGATCTTAGTGGTTATGAAGTGAAGAAAGAGACAGAGGAGGTCACCCTGTCATTCTCGGTAACTTTTGAAGATCTAGATACGAAGAGGGCATACCCGACCGACGAGAATGAAAAAGCGAGGAGACGACTGATGTTTGAGAATATCAGGATTGTTCTATATAGTGTTGATCCAGACTCAGATAAGCCTTCTAGTGTTGCCTATGCTTTTGACAAAAGGGTGAAAGCAGATAAGGGGGTTATAAGCGGAGAAGACTTGACTAATGAAACATTGACGGTTGGAAATATTGAGCTCTCACTTGGTGACAAGCATGTTATTGAGATAGATGACTACGCAGTGTATGTTTTTGCGACTCCGGTTCAAGATTTAATAAATGCAACGCAGCCAGGTACACCATTCTCTAAATTAGAAGAAGCTTTATCAATAGAGGAACTCTATAAGCTCTACTATCTTCCTGTCTCTTTGTATGCTAGTAAGGAGCCTTTACGCTTAAAGAAGGATGATTTAAAGGCTGTTAAGAATATTTTCTCTATCCCCTCTATACACCTTTCTCCTCTTACCGCTTTAGCTTCAGCAGATTGGGAAACGAAATTGTTAGGAATGGATGATTTTGAGATTCATGACTTTCTGTATCTAAAAGCTGATGTCATGAATAAGAAGGTATTATTATTCCCTGAGTTGGATCCTATTTTGAAGGAACTTAATCTTAACTATCCTAAGGATGCTAACTACAGTGGATTCATCGGAAAGCTAGAAGATGAGTTAGATTCTGATTTTGTTTATACTCCTACAGCAAATATTTGGAATAAAGGAGTAATGTTGAATGGCTCGCATGCGGCGTCTTCGGTAGTGGATGACTACAATACATATATGATAGTTCCAGAGAATACCGTTGCACCCAATGAGACGAATGGTAAAGTAGCGACACGTCTCATTGTTGTTGCATTCATTCAGCCTAAAGAGTTTGAGTCACCAATAGCTGGTACTACCAAGGTGGGATCGTTTAAGTCATGGCTCTATTTCTCTGGTAAAGGGTATAGCGAGGAGGAGTTTGGTCTAAAGTATAAAGCAGCTCAAAATAAATCTGAGCCTTTGACTCTAGAAGACAAGAACATATTAAAAGCGGGTGAGGAGCTAAAGATAGCTGCTGGCAAGGAGACGAGTGAGAGTCTTGTGTTTCCGGGGCATGGATTTAATGGGAAGTATGTACAGTACTACTACAGATCTATGAACTATTATGCTATCCCATTCACTCATTTTACAAAAGAAGAGTTGAAGGGAAGTACAGATGATCATGGTAGATTTGGTGTAGTAAGAGGGACGCATTATCACTTTAAGATCAAGAGCTTTAGTGAATTAGGTAAAGCGGCTCCAGAGGCTCTAAACAGAGATATTGATTATGCTACAATTGTTAATGTCGCAACGCCTAACATTAACTTTGATGGCTACAATGAGCTTGAGTTGGAGGTTGAGTTTTAATATATAGTAATAAATCCATAGAAAGTACTCAAGGGGTTTGTAGATTTCTGGATTTTCATTACCTTTGCATTCCGAAAGGGTAGCAATTACTCTCGAGATCACATTTTGTCCGATGGTGTAATGGTAACACGCAAGATTCTGGCTCTTGAATTCGGGGTTCGAGTCCCTGTCGGACAGCTATATAGCATCATAAGTTAGTAAAAGACTTGTGGTGCTTTTTATTTTACTAGGAGATGACTGAGCAAGAGACGAGACATATCATAGGCATTGATCCTGGTACGGTTCTTATGGGGTATGGAGTCCTTGCTTGTCAAGGGCAGAAACCTGAGCTTGTTGCTATGGGGGTCTTGAGATTAGATCGATACAAGAGCCACTACGAAAGGTTGGATCGCATCTACGAGGGGGTGTCGGCCTTGATTGCGCGCTATCATCCTGAAGCACTGGCTATTGAGGCACCTTTCTATGGGAAAAATGTACAGACCATGCTTAAGTTGGGTCGGGCGCAGGGTGCAGCCATGGTGGCGGCTATTTCTCAAGGACTGACCGTCACAGAGTACTCTCCAAGTACGATCAAGAAGGCTATTACAGGTAGTGGAAATGCGTCAAAAGAGCAGGTCGCGGCTTTGATACAGCATATGCTCAATATCCCTAATGAGTCTATGCTGGATGAGCTAGATGCTACAGATGGTGTAGCGGCAGCTTTGTGTCATCATTTGCACCTGACATCTCCTTTGCTGAATGCTAAGGGTAGGGGAGGATCCTGGTCTGATTACATCCGTAATAATCCCGACAAGATAGTGCGTTAGGAGAATTGCCTTAAGAGCTAGATATAAAGGATATAGCCTAGCACACCCGCAATCACGATAGTGAGGATCGGGTGTATCCATTTCTTGAGTGTAGAGATGAGGGCAAAGGCAAAGAGCGCTATGCTCCACCAGTCTATGAAGTTTTCTTCATTCATTAACATCAAAGCAGCTGCGGCAATTAGCCCTACAGCAGCAGGGCGTATCCCTGAAAAGATAGCTTCGATGTTGCTATTATTCTTCATCTTTTGGAATGATAGCGATATGATTACCACTAGGACAAAAGAGGGGAGCATAACAGCGAAGGTGGCTAGCAAGCTCCCCCACACACTTCCAGTAACTGTGTAACCAATGTATGTAGCACTGTTGATGCCTATAGGCCCAGGCGTCATCTGCGACATGGCGATGATATCAGTAAACTCCTGCATCGTAAGCCATTGGTGCTTTTGCACGACTTCCTCCTCAATTAGGGAAAGCATTGCATATCCACCTCCAAATCCTAATAACCCGATCTTCAGATAGGTCAGTAATAGCTCTAAATAGATCATGAATTACTTGTCGTTCCTATTGGGTAGGTGTTGAGAGATGTGCATAGTGTAGAGCCAGCCTAAGAAAGCACTAGCTATGATGACAGTGACTGGGCTTACACCTAGTAGCCAGACTGACAGCCCTACTACCACTGGGATCCATACCCATCTCCACCCTAATCCTAAAGCGCGCCATACAGTGACACATGGAGCGATAATAAGCGCTACCACTGTTGGTCTAATCCCCTTAAACACTGCTTCTACGTGAGGATTGGACTTATAGGTGGCTGCATAAGTCGCTACGATGAGCATGATGATGAAGCTAGGCATCGTAGCAGCTATGCCACATATGATACCACCTAGGACACCCTGCAATCTATATCCTATGAATATTGAGATATTAACAGCAAATACACCTGGGAGTGACTGTGCGACAACAAATAGATCGATGAACTCCTCTTCAGTCAACCAACCATGCTTATCTACTATCTCCTCTCGGATGAGCTCTAGCATGGCGTATCCACCACCAAATGTAAACCCACCGATTAAAAAAAATGTCTTGAAGAGAGCCCACAGTTGCCCCCAGCTTATGGCTGTATTGCTTTTAGGATGTTTTTCCATTACCTTACTCGAAACTTTGCAAAAGTAAGGGCGGAGAGCCTGCGATGTTCAGCTCTCCGCCCAACAAGTTTGTCAGTCAAAATGAGGAGACATCTGTTGTGTTACTCCTCTTCAGCTAGGAGCAGTTGAGTCATTTTCTTGGCAGACTCAGCAACTGGTGTTCCAGGTCCGAAGATTGCTGCTACACCTGCTTTAAATAGGAAGTCGTAGTCCTGTACAGGTATTACACCACCTGCAGTGACAATGATATCTTCGCGACCGAGCTTGTGTAGCTCCTCGATCACCTGGGGTATCAGTGTCTTATGACCTGCGGCAAGTGAAGATACTCCGATGATGTCCACATCGTTCTCTACTGCTTGGCGAGCTGCCTCTGCTGGAGTCTGGAACAGTGGTCCCATATCCACATCATAGCCCACATCTGCATAGCCGGTAGCTACTACCTTGGCGCCACGATCGTGACCGTCTTGTCCCATCTTAGCGATCATGACTCTTGGCTGGCGCCCTTCTTTCTCCGCAAACTCCTCAACAAGCCTCACAGCTTCCTGGAACTGAGGATCATTTTTAGTCTCTGCAGCGTACACTCCTGAAATAGTCTGAATTACAGCTTTATAACGTCCTACAACCTCTTCGCATGCATCAGAGATCTCGCCGAGAGTTGCACGTGCAGATGCTGCTTTTACTGCAAGCTCTAGCAGATTGCCCTTCTTAGTACGGACAGCCTCAGTGATCTCTTTCAGAACCTTCTGTACCGCCTCTTCGTCACGTTTAGCACGCAGATCAGCAAGACGCTCTACCTGCTGTTCACGTACAGCAGTGTTGTCTACTTCTAGAATGTCTATAGGATCCTCGTGCTCAAGGCGGTACTTATTGATACCGATAATTGCCTGGCTCCCAGAGTCTATATGAGCCTGGGTGCGAGCAGCAGCTTCCTCAATCTTCATCTTTGGAAGTCCTGTCTCGATTGCCTTTGCCATACCGCCTACCTCCTCAATCTCTTGGATGTGCTCCCATGCCTTATGCACTAGTTCATCTGTCAGAGTCTCAACATAATACGATCCTGCCCAAGGGTCCACCTGCTTGCAGACCATGGTCTCATTCTGAATGTACAGCTGAGTATTACGTGCAATACGTGCAGAGAAGTCCGTAGGAAGCGCTATGGCTTCGTCTAGGGCGTTTGTATGGAGGGATTGGGTGTGACCTAGCACAGCTGCCATTGCTTCGATACAGGTGCGTCCTACGTTGTTATACGGGTCTTGCTCTGTGAGGCTCCATCCACTGGTCTGGCTATGCGTACGAAGTCTCATTGATTTCGGATTCTTAGCACCCAGACTCTTGGTGATTTTAGCCCAAAGGAGACGAGCAGCACGTAGTTTTGCAATCTCAGTGAAGTGGTTCATCCCAATGCCCCAGAAGAAGGAGAGACGCGGTGCAAACTTATCAATGTCGATGCCTGCTTTCATGCCAGCGCGTAGGTACTCGATACCATCTGCGAGCGTGTATGCCATCTCGATATCTGCTGTAGCTCCAGCCTCTTGCATGTGATAGCCTGAGATGGAGATGGAGTTAAACTTGGGCATATTCTGAGAGGTATACTCAAAGATATCTGAGATGATCCTCATACTGAACTCGGGTGGGTAGATGTAGGTGTTACGCACCATAAACTCCTTGAGGATGTCATTCTGAATGGTTCCAGCCATGACCTCGAGCTTAGCCCCTTGCTCTAGCCCTGCTACGATGTAGAATGCCATAACTGGCAGTACTGCACCATTCATAGTCATGGATACAGACATGCGGTCCAGTGGAATGCCGTCAAAGAGCACCTTCATGTCCTCTACTGAGCAGATCGAAACGCCAGCCTTACCTACATCTCCCTCTACGCGCTCATTGTCAGCATCATAACCTCTATGAGTGGGTAGGTCAAAGGCTACTGAGAGCCCCTTCTGACCAGATGCTAGGTTGCGACGATAAAAGGCATTGGACTCCTCTGCTGTAGAGAATCCAGCGTACTGGCGTATGGTCCATGGTCTCATGACATACATGGTACTGTATGGGCCTCTTAGGTTTGGCTCAACACCTGCTGCATAGTTCAGGTGCTCCATCTCCTTGAGGTCCTCCTTTGTATATACGCCCTTAACGCTGATCAGCTCAGGTGTGGTCCAGTCGTATTGGATATTATTTGCCTTATCAAACTCAGCTACAGATGGGGTATCCCATTGTTGCTTAGTGATGTTGATCTCTTTATAATTTGGTCTCATAGCTTTCCCTTTCTCAATTCTTACTAGTCACACCTAGGAGTTCGTTGAACATCTGCAATGTCTCAAGCACGTTGACTTTCACGTGGATGAAGTGCTCGATCCCCTTCGCCTTGAGATCCTCCATACATGCAGGAGCACCAGCAATGACTAGAGGCAGCCTTCCGGCAAGAGCATCGTAAGCCTCAGGGCCGTAAGTCGCATACTCTTCATCACTTGAGCAGAGAACCACTAGGTCTGCCTTAGCCTTTATGGCTGCCTCAACACCCTCTTCGACGGTGTTGAATCCTAGGTTATCAATGGTGTGATAGCCAGCAGTAGCAAAGAAATTTGAGGAGAACTGCGAGCGAGCCAGTCTCATCGCAAGCTTACCGATTGTAAGCATAAATACCTTTGGTCGTTTATCACCTAGCTTATCAGTGGCTATGCGGAGTTGCTCAAAGTCGTATGCGCCGCGACGAGTGTCGAGAGCTGTTACATTGCCCTGTTGTGGAGCGTCTTGCTCAAGTCCTTTCAGCTTCTCATCTGTGATCACCTCGTTAAAGTTAGGGAAGATATTGGTACCTAGGAGGTTCTCTCTCCTTGTAGCTACAGCACTGCGGCGCTCGGCATTTGACGCGTTGATCGCCTCTTGTATCTTACCACTGTTAGCCAGTTTGGTGAAGCCGCCTTGCTCCTCAACCTCTAAGAATAGCTTCCAAGCCTCGGCTGCCACTGCGTCGGTTAGGTGCTCGACATAGTAAGAGCCGCCTGCTGGGTCAGTAACCTTATCAAAGTGGCTCTCCTCGTTGAGCAGATGTTGCTGATTTCTAGCTATTCTCTTGGAGAAGTCGCTCCCATGCGAGTAGGCGACATCAAAAGGCAAGACAGTAAGAGAGTGAACCCCAGCAATGGTAGCACTCATCGCCTCTGTCTGAGTGCGTAAGAGGTTGACATAGGCGTCGTATACTGTTTTATTCCAGCGTGATGACTCTGCATGCACGACTGCTTTCATCGCACGCTCAGAGACAATTTCATCGTCACCCTTGACGATCAGCGCCCAGAGCCAGCGAATAGCGCGGAACTTAGCTATCTCTATAAAGTAGTTAGAGCCAATACCCATCTCGAAGCGTACCCGCTCTGCGACTGTGCTACGAGTCACTCCGGACTTCTCTGCCACCTCGTCAATGATATTAGCACCTGCTGCAAGAGCATATCCTAGCTCCTGATAGATGTAAGCGCCAGCATTGACAAAGTCAACACTCTGGACTGAGAAGCAGGTAAACTCCTTAAGTGGCTCTACACGCTTCAGGAGCTCAACAGCAGTCTCTATAGCATCCCACTTATTACCCGTAGAGAGTATATGGCGGAAGGGGTTGAAGCCGATAGATCCGTGTACCTTAGCTAGGTCGTATCCAAGACCCTTGAGTCCTGCTACGACAGCATCAGCTAGCTCCAGCACTACATTGTGGCGGGCATAAAAGTTAACCTCTAGCTCGTTGAGATCGATGTCCTTAAGTACTGCCTTGATAGTGTCGGTACTGATCATGCCATCAGTAAAGTGAAGACCTACTGCAGTGATCCCCTTGTCGATGAGCGTCTTGAGTTGCTCATTTACTGAGCTTGGGCTCCCTACTACTCCTAGCTCTTCCCGTATGAGCCATTTGTTGTCTACTTTGGTACCACGAAGGTAGGGGAATTGTCCTGGTAAGGTCTCCGGTACTTTTAGGTTTTCTACATCTTCGGCACGGTAAAAGGGCATCAAGTTAAAGCCCTCTTTTGTACGCCATACCAGTCTCTTCTCGAAGGGGACCCCTTTCAGGTCTGCGGTCACCTCTTCCATCCAACGTTCGGTACTAACGGGTGGGAATTCACTGAATAATTTCTCTCTTTTCTTTTTCATAACATCACTTCATTGCACCACATAGGTACACTTCTGTCTGTGTATCGTATCTATGGTTTAAGATAGTTTTTACCCTTATGAGTATCAATGTTTTCTGCGTTCTTAGTGTGGTCTTATTGAAGAGTTCCCTTTCGTTACCACAGGATTGCTAGAATGCATAAAATATTCCTCAATAAGGTGTACCACAAAGGTGACTAAAAAACGGGTGAAATACAAGTTAATAGCCCATGACTATTTCATCCTAAGTTCAACATCGAAGTGCAATTTTTAGGGTTGCATTGAGGAGAATTCGACCGCCCCCTTCCTCTTACAGGAAGGGCGGTCGCGAGTGACAAAAGAAATCGTTAATTCAAGTACCAACAAAGAAAAAAGAAAGGGGGAGACCGAAATCTCCCCCAGATTAGATAATTTTGTTGGTTAGGAAATACAAACATCTAACC
>JAUNLH010000015.1:0-14172 GCA_030532365.1 Porphyromonas sp. | reverse complement strand
CTTTTTCCGCTGTGTCGTCCGTAGAATAGTTTTTGACACTGTATGGGCACTTAATGACCCTCTAAAGTTGTCAATCAAAAAAGTGAGAGGGCGAGTCCGTACATGTACGGACTCGCCCTCTGCTTCTAAATCATTATCTGTAGGATCATCACTGGCGTCTACCAAGCTCCTGATCCAGGATCATGAAGCCTGCCACGCTATTGGAGAGCTTCAAGCGGTCAACGATAGCAGAGGTGGTTGCCTCTTCCTCGACCTGCTCATCTACAAACTTGCGGAAGAAGTTCTCGGTTGCATAGTCCTTCTTCTCTGCAGCAAGTGCCACGATGTCATCGATCTTGTCAGAGACCAGGCTTTCGTGCTTGTAGGCAAGCTCGAAATAATCAACGACGGTATCGAGCTTCAGGTCGTTCATCTTAATGTCCTTAAGCTCAGCCTTCTCACCACGCTCTAGGACATAGTGGATCATCTCCTCTGCGTGCCCGATCTCCTCTTTGTACTGAGCAGTCAGCCAGCTAGCGAAGCCGGTCCAGCCTTGTAGCTCCAGCTCAATTGCCATCTTCCTATATATGAAAGCAGACTCGAACTCAAAATTTATCTGCTCATTTATTGCGTTCAATAATTCCTTCTTAATCATGTCTCAAAAATAATCTCTTTATGGTTAAACCTTTCGAACAACCCAAAGGTACAGCACTTTCGTGTTAAGTACAAGCAAAGAACGGCTAAATAAACATAAAACATCGCTCTTGAGTGGCAAATAAACTTGAATTTACAATATTTCCTCTTCGTTATCGTAAAAATATAGGATCCAGTAGCATTTCCTTTGCACTCCGAACCTAGACCCAAATTGACCCCTGAACTCAGAAAAACTAAGTCCCCAACTTAGAGTTGTCGAAGTTCGGAACTTAGATACATCGAAGTTCCCAACTTAGATTTTTTAAGTTCGGAGGTCAGTCTTTGGCGACTTCGGATTCGGCGTTGGCGGTGCTTTCGGTAGGAGGGTCTTGCCAGTCGTGTTTCCTTTGTTGTATGTATCTGTCGAAATGATAGTTGAGTATACGATGCATTTTACGTTGATATTGATAAATTTTCTTTGTGCGATCCCTCTCAAGCCTTTGCAAGTGGCGAAAATGTTTGGTACCTTTGCAGTCACAATTGGGAGCGGGATGTAGCTCAGTCCGGTTTAGAGTGCGCGTCTGGGGGGCGTGAGGTCGCTGGTTCGAATCCAGTCATCCCGACTTTTAGTGTCCGAAGCATAAGTGTCTTACGCTTCGGACATTTTTTGTACCTTTTATGGAGTAGAGTCTTATGATATTCGTTAACTTTGCAAAGAGATAACTGTTAAATCGATGCGAAAAATGAGTGCGACTAAAATAAATGTGAAGCCGATACCCGAGCCTACACTTCGTAGACTACCGTGGTATCTGGCATATGTTCAGCTATTGGAGGCAAAAGAAGAGGTGGTGGTCTCCTCGACCGTCATCGCTCGTGGTACGGGTGTAGACCCCTCGCTCGTGGCAAAGGACCTCTCATACGTGGATCTCCGTGGTAAGACGAGGGTAGGGTATGAGATCAAGGAGATGATAGCGGTACTAGAGGATTTCCTTGGCTTTAATAGGGTCAAGAAGGCATATATATTTGGAGTCGGGAGCCTTGGTGGAGCGTTGATATCAGATAGAGGGCTTGAGCATTATGGGCTCGATATTGTAGCTGGCTTTGATATCTCTCCGGATGTTGTGGGCACCACCATAGGTGATATACCTGTGTATCACATGGATGAGCTGGCTAGCATCGCTCAGGATGATGTAGAGATAGGAGTGCTTACGGTCCCTGTCGATAATGCCCAGTTGGTGACGGATAGGATCATCAAGGAGGCGAAGGTGAAAGCGATATGGAACTTTACCCCCTTCCGCATCATTGTTCCTGATGAGATTGTGGTTCAAAACACTTCTATGTACTCTCATCTGGCGGTGATGTTTCAGAGGATGCGTGAGCAACTTGCGGGGAAGTGAGCTAGGCGATGAAGATCTTTACAGCGGATTATCGGTTGCTCGCTGAGCTGAGAGGTGGGAGTTTAAGTAGTTTTGAGCCCCTATCTATTTCAGACTGTCACTTGAGAGCAGATAATGCACTCATTAACTCTGGTAAGTACCTCTATCAGCCTGAGTGGGTAGATGGGTATGGGTACACGCCCGCGTTGTTGCTTCGTCTGGAAAAGGTTGCTAAAAGTGTAGAGGCGCAGTTTGTGCCTCGATATGTGAAGCAAGCTAAGGTCGGTATCTTACTAGGTGCCGACACGGTATCCGATGTGCCGGATAGCTTTTCCTACCAGTTTGATGATTCGATAGTACTAGGTCAGATGGAGTGGGAGGATGTAGACGAAGTGATCACTGCACTCCCTGATATATCGATATACGAGATTAGGGGCACAGTCAAAGATGTAGTCCGAGTCCAAGAAGTAATTTCTTGCCCCACAAGGGCAGAGATGGACCGCTATGTCTCGCTTCTCAGCCACTACTTCATGCTTAAAATAGGGGATCTCGTCGTTATCCCACTTTGGAGTGCCTATAAGCCCTTGCCACAGGGGCATGATCTCATGGTTGGACTCAGGGAGGGGGCGGATCCGGAGCTGGAGCTCGTGTACTGTGGCATACGATAGTTTCTTTTGTTAAATAGTGTGGTTTACAATGGTCGGTTACCCTTTATGTATAGATCGAAAAAGGCAATCTTCCTACTAGTACTGCTGGGTGTGATGGACGTATCATACGGACAAGATACCCCCACCATAGGAGATGCGGAGAGCATAGTGAAGCACTTCTCTCCTGTCATTACAGCGGCTCCGGTACTTAGTATCACACCGGATGCTAGATCTGCAGCTATGGGCGGTCTAGGTCTGACACACTCGGCGGATGCCTTTGCGCTCTATCACAACGTCTCTATGCTACCTCGTGTACGGAAGACTTGGGGAATAGCACTCAGCTATACCCCATGGATGCCAGAAATGGTCAAGGATATGAGTGTCTCCTACCTTGCAGGTTTTTACAGCTGGAGGAGCGATGATCTCGAGTATGCGGTGGGGAGCTCTTTTCGCTATTTCCACATAGGTAAGGCACTCGCCTTTCCAAGGCAGAGCCAAGAGCCAATGCAGATCAATCCATACGAGCTTGCAGCCGATGTGGGCTTTGGTGTGGCTTTTGGTGAGCACTGGAGTGCGGGTACAGCAGTGAGATATGTCTACTCTGATTATAACTATTCACTGGATGGCATAAAGGGGGCAGATGGAGCAATGCTGGTCGATCTTTCGGGTACCTATCAGACTGATCTCCAGCTCTGGGACGGTAAGGAGTCGAAACTTAGAGCTGCGGTGGCTCTGAATAATCTGGGAGGGAAGATGACATTTGACGGTGGGAAGAGTTACCTCTTTACTCCTGCTACCCTGAGGTTGGGGGTGGGGCTAGAGAGCCAGTTAGCTGAGGACCACTCCCTAGGTCTGCACCTTGGACTTGGGAAGCTGATGGTGCCTAGCTACCCAGCGTTGCAAGACCTCTCTCCTGATGAGCAGCAACAGAAGTTGGATAAATACAACTCTCAGAGTGCAATGGGAGCGTTCTTTAGTTCGATGGCAGATGCTCCAGGTGGCATGAAAGAGGAGTGGAATGAGGTAGAATGGGGGATCGGAGCTGAGTACAACTATCTGGGTGAGTTCTGGCTTCGGGCTGGGTATCACTACCAACATCCGGACAAGGGAACTAACTCTGGGCTCTCCCTTGGTGCAGGATTGCTGTATGAGATGTTGAGGTTAGACCTCTCTTACTTCGTAGCTAGGGAGGTCAATACTCCGCTCAATCATACCTTTAGGATAGCTCTGAGCGTTGAGTTTTAGGGAAGTATGATGAGACGAAAGTGCAGTAGAGTAGGGATTGGCTACGATATCCATCGCCTGGCGGAGGGAAGGGAGTTGTGGCTTGGTGGCGTGCAAGTTCCCTATCACATGGGGCTTGTCGGGCACTCAGATGCGGATGTATTGCTACACGCTATCTGTGACGCTTTGCTCGGAGCTGCAGCTCTAGGAGATATAGGATACCACTTTCCAGACACTGACCCGCAGTATAAGGGGATCAACTCTCAGAGACTGCTCCAAGAAGTAGCCAAGTTGGTAAGATCAGAGGGCTATGTCGTAGGTAACGTTGATAGTGTTATCGTTACAGAGCAACCGAAGCTCCAGGCATTCATCCCTGAAATGCGCTCAGTGATAGCCAACATATTAGAGATCCCCGAGTCGGATGTCTCTGTAAAGGCTTCTACAAATGAGCGACTTGGGGATATAGGGAAAGGTGAGGGGATCATGGCACTCACCAATGTCATGATTCACCCTCAAGATGATCTTTGTCCCGACTCTGCTCTCTGATTATCTGAAGTACTCTGCCATCTTCTCTCTGTCCTCTTCGAGCCAAGCCTTGTAAGGCTCGCTCTTCGAGAGTAGATAACTCTTCACCTGTTTGCGCGTCAGACGAGTGGCAAACCTTTGTATCGGAGTGATGTTCTCTGCTAGTTGCCTGTAATAGTCCTCGAGTGTATCTCTGCGAAACTTCAATATCTCTTCGAGCTGATCACCATCGACGTAATAGCCGCAGTGGAAGTTTTTAGTCGCGAAGGCGTGTAGGGGGAAGTCCAGAGCACCGAGCCCGTATATCCTAAAGTTATTAGCTAAGAACTCCTCATAGGTGGTGGTACACTCTGCCCCTCCTCCAAGGTTAAAGATCTGTCCCTCCAGCTCCTCTTGATGAGAGATGGCATTGACAAAGGCGCGCCCCGTATCTCTAGGAGTACATATCTCTACGATCTGTGCCAATGGCATGCGAAACATGATCCCAGACATAGTGTGGTTTTGCATACCCATGATCGCAGCTAGGCGAAAGATGGTATGGCGTAGCTTGCTCCCTTGTATCGTCTCCTCCATCGCCAGCTTGGTCTGCGCGTAGATATTGGAGCCAGTCTTTACTGGATCTCCCACCTTGATGTATGGATCCAGAAGTCTATCACCATAGATAGCGACAGAGGAGGCCATCATCAAGAACGCTCCGGGGGAGTTTTGCTCAAGACTCGCAACTAAGTTACGCGTTCCCTCAATATTCACCTTCTTTGCTAGCTCAGGCTTACTGTCCGCTAGTGGGGGAATGATCGACGCTAGATGGATGACAGCATCAACGCCCATCGTAGCCTCCTCTAGGGCACTTCTGTCTGTGATGTCGCCAAAATAGACCTCTATCTCCCCATTGTACCGATCAAAAAACTCCCTGTTCTTGGCAGTTTTAAGGTCAAATACTCGGATATCACACTCACTGGGTACTTGGGTGAGCATCCTTACAACTTCGCGCCCTATGCTACCCGCTGCCCCTGTCACGAGTACTGTAGTCTTCTCTCTCATACTTCTCTTCTCCATAATCCCACGGTCCTATATCCTAAAAGCTCGCTAGTAGTGCTGAGATGTTTTCCGTGAAGAGCTTCACAGCCATTGCCATCAGGATAACCCCAAAAAACTTCCGTAGCACATATATCCCCCCTTGCCCAAATAGGCGCTCTACCCAATCGAGCTTTGATAAGACAAAGAAGACAACTCCCATATTGAGGAGCGTGGCAATGATGATATTAACCAGCTCATATTGCGCTCTAAACGACAGGAGTGTCGTGAATGATGCAGCTCCAGCTATAAGCGGGAAAACTAGAGGTACCAGTGTACTTGTATTACCACCGGGACTATCGTCTTTGAAAAACTGAAAGCCAAAGATCATCTCCATGGCAAGCAGGAGGAGTATGATGGCACCCGCTACAGCAAAACTCTGAATATCAACAGTAAGGAAAGAGAGTAGCAGATCCCCAACGTAGAGGAAGGTGATCAAGATGATGGACGATATCAAGACGGTCTTCTTGGGCTCAATCTTCCTGTTCTTATGTCTCAGGTCAATGATGATGGGGATAGCACCGATAATATCGATGACGGCAAAAAGCACTATAAATACACTACCGATCTCGGTAAAGTTGATGCTCTCTAAGATTTTCTGCATACCGCTCTGTACTATTGATAGGGTTAAAAGTTTTTTCTCTCTTCGGAAGCCAGACCTCAAGGTGTCCCAGCCTCCTACTCTGCAAATATCACATAAAAAGAAGACTCACACAAAGGCTTGATGAAAAAGAAAAGCCCATGTGTGAGTCTTTTTGCTATAGATCGTGAAGCCTAAAGCTCCGCGGTAAGCAACCTTGATTAGTAGCTCACGCGCTCGCGGATACGTGCTCCCTTGCCCTGACGCTGGCGTAGATAGTATAGCTTAGCTCTACGTACGCGTCCACGCTTATGTACAGTCAGCTCCTCGATAAATGGCGAGTTGATAGGGAAGATCCTCTCCACTCCTACACCACTTGATATCTTGCGAACTGTAAAGCGCTTATTATTCCCCTCGCCTGAGATGCGGATGACGTCTCCACGGAATACCTGGACACGCTCCTTTGCACCCTCACGAATACGGTAACCAACAGATATGTTGTCACCTACTGAGAATTCAGGGAGCTCCCTTGCTTCTCCTTCAAACTGCTTTTCAACTAGCTTGATCAAATCCATAATTAAAACTCCTGCTCTTTTGATTAGTAACTACTAAACGCAATATACACGAGCCACACATACTTTCTCGCCAGAGATTACGCAAAGCGTGCAAATATACCAATTCTTTTCCGAACTAGCTCACTATTACAGAGTTTATTCTATGGAATGTGCCTTTTTGAATCATGTAAGAGGAGGAAACCCTATACCCGAACTTTGAAAAATCGGAGTTGGGAACTTAGAGTTGTCGAAGTTCCGAACTTCGATGCACCGAAGTTCCCAACTTAGATTTTCTGAGTTCGGAGGTCAAATGTATCGTACTTCAGAATTGGCTCTAACAAAGGTCGCATGGCGGGAGCCATTTTCATCAATTCTGAGTTACTTTTTTATCCAGTCTTTTAGAATTATGATATTGGTTTTAGGTGCGATTATATTAAGACCTATGGTGCTATGAGGTCAATGCTCCTCTAGCTCGAAGTTGCAGAGCAACATCTGCTCGCCATCCCACACAGCATAGCTAAAGTGGTGTACCCAGTCGCCTAAGATGAGCACCTCACTCTTGGGCCATAGAGCTAGATGAAGCTCTATATGCCTATGCCCAAAGACAAAGAAGCGGGGTGGCTCTCCTTCGTGGTGTGCTATGTATTCCTTTGCATAGGCTACCAGATATTCATTTCCCTCACCTCGGTACTCATCATGCCCCTTCCTGATCCCCTTTTTACGGCTATGAAGCGCCCATCGATGAGCAAAGCCTACGGTCCACCGAGGGTGTATGCTGGCGTAGAAGAACTGGCAAAGACGACTGCGGAAGAGGCGCTGTAGTAGGTGGTAACCTCTGTCGTTGGGGACAAACTCATCGCCATGGGCAATAAAGAAAGTAGCACCTAAGAGCTCCAGCATTTGGGGCTCTTTATATACCTTACATCCGATCTCCTGTGGCAGGTAGTCAAATATCCAAATGTCGTGATTGCCGGTGAATAGGATGATCTCTATGCCACTATCGGAGAGCTCAGCTAGCTTACCGATGACCCTAGTATAGCCTCTGGGTACCACATACTTGTACTCGTACCAGTAGTCAAATACATCACCTACCAAGACGAGTGCCTGGGCGTCCGCTTGGATCATGGTGAGCCATCGGACAAACTTCCGCTCCACCGCCATGGGATCTTGGTGGTAGAGCGAGCCGAAGTGCATGTCGCTAGCAAAGTAGACCTTTCTTTGCTCCGCCTCTTGCATATCTATCTACTTAGAGTAGTCCTAGCTCTAGCATTGCCTCCTCCGACATCATGTCTCGCCCCCAGGGCGGGTCGAACGTCAGCTCTACCGAGACGCTCTCTACGCCCTTGATGGCTTCGACCTTCATCTTCGCATCTTCGACGATGAAGTCTGCTACGGGGCAATTTGGAGAGGTGAGGGTCATGGTGATCGTGACGGCTCCTGTCTCATCGTTGAGATCAATATCATAGACCAGTCCTAGGTCGTAGATATTCACAGGTATCTCTGGGTCGTACACGGTACGGAGTGCCTTGACGATGCTCTCTTCTATCTGTAAGGGCTTATTATTACTCATATATCTGTTGTTTTTAAGGGTTCTTTTTTAGATCTGTCACGTACTTTATAGCACGGAGTAGTATATTATCGACAGCATCTGGATTATCGTAGTAACTATCGTTTTCCATATAGATATCAGGATCAATGCCCTCCTCAACGGGCTTTTTATTGGCATCATAGTTCTTCACCGCTGAGTAGCGCACCCGCCATCCATTAGGTAGCTCTGAGCTAGAGGGGAGCCCCGCTCCTCCGCCAGAGCGCTGCCCAATGCGGACCACATTTTTAGCTGTAGCCACCTTGTATAGGAAGTCGTTGGTAGCACTGTAGGACCCTCTATCTTGGAGGATGATGAGTGGTTTTTCGGTCCAGGTGATACTCTCATTGGGTGAGATGTAGAGTGGCTTTAGCTCTGAGAAGTGACCGCGTCGGGGGCTCAACTTATGAGAGCTGTAGCCGACAAGTGTCTTCTCAGTCAGGAAGTAGGAGACTAGCTTGGTGGCATTGTCGACACGCCCACCTCCGTTGCCACGCACATCAAGGATGATCGCATCGCAGTCCTTAAAGAGACTGAGGATAAACTTCATATCCCCCAAGCTCGAGGAGAAACTACCGTATGAGATATAGCCAAATGAGATATCCGTATTGATCACTTTGAGCCGGACATACCGCATACCACCTGAGAGCCAATACTCTGGTCTGCCTAGGACCATGTCGCGTGCGTAGATATTTAGTCCTGTAGTGGCGTCGTCGACAATCTCGGTATAGCGCCCATTGTCAAAGCTACTGATGAGATTGACATGACCGTCCTTGAGCTCTCTCAGCATCTCTGTCATGAGATGAAAGAATGTAAGGTCGTCGCGTGCTTCGTTCTTGACCTTTTGTGCATAGATGCGGTGCACCTTGTCCCAGTCTACGCCCTTTTCCTCGAGGAAGCAGTATCGTTCATCGATGATCTTCCAGAGGGCTTCGAAGTTGGTCATGTAGTCGGAGTTCTTTGGCTCTTGGGGTACACAGCCCAGCAGACCCAAGATCATCAATAAGGCGAGTGTATAGTACTGCCTCATGATATGATTATGACATCCCTTACTCATAGTAACTATTGGTAAGCTGTGATGAACGACTCTTGCCACCGGTTAGGATGAAGTGGTCAAGACTGATGCCTAGGACTAGCATGAAATACCCTTGGCGGAAGTGGATCGCACTTGCCGTTTCTGTCTGGTAACTGTGCTCCACACCAGCGTTGAGTGTGATGTTGCGGATCGGCATCTCCACAAGTAACCTCTGCCGTAGGATGAAACTATTGTGCCATGACATGAAGTGGAGCTTGGGGTTGGATCTATTTTCGCCCGACACATACTCATAGTAGCTCTGACCAAAGTCTGGGAAGAACGCTAGTCGCATGAGCGGGAGTTGGGCTGAGTAGCTTATGGAGATCGGGTAGTACTTTGTCGGTATTGTGTATATCGCTCGAGACCATGCATCAGCTCCTAGCGATGCCTTGAAGTTACCGATGTTATTGCTATTGCTTAGCTTCGTATTCCCCTGCACATCCAAGGATAGTAGCGGACCTAGGTCGAGTGTAAAGTTATTCGCGCGAATGACACGCCAGGAAGGTCCAATGCTGTGACTTCCACCTATCGTGTAAATAGTGAAGCTATTGGCAGGGTTTTTCTGTATGCCTCCCATCAACTGTAGCTCCTGATAAAAGTGGTAGGATCGCCCATCTTTCTGGGGCAGATCTTGCAATATACGATAGCCGACACTCCAGCCATTGTGGCTGATGGGACTCAGATATTCGTCTAGGATGCCATGCCAACTGTAGCCAAGAAGATGCTTGGTATGAGTGGTGGGAAGCTCCCCATCAAACTCCCACGGCTCTACCATGATCCACCGCTCGAGTAGCCTTTCCCGTCCTCCTTCACTGCTTGTCTCTTGCGCCTTTACTGGCTCTAGAGCGGAGGAGAGGAGGATTAAAGCAACTACTAAGAGCGAAGTTGGGTAATTATTCTTTCTCATCTATATCTTTATCACTATCAAAGGAGAGTCTCTGCTGACCAGTCATCTCTTCAAGTATTCTTACATCTTCGTCATCACCGTCTTGGTGCTCTGTCGCGCCTGAGGTCTGTTGTGCAGTGTCCGAAGTTCCCTCTTCCTGTTCTACTGCACTGTGTCTCACCGGCTCCAGCTCTTCGACCTCACCGACCACGTAGTTGCTGATCCTCTTACCTCGAGCTCGGATACTCTTGATACCGATGAACTGCTCGGCATCTATCTCGACTGGTAGTCGGTGGGCATCATCTTCGGCAAAGCGGATCTCTAACCTCGGATAATCCTCGTCGGAGAGTAGCATGATATGATTGTCTCGCTCCCCCTGTACAAACTCCTTTTGTTCGCTATCTTCGATCGAGAAGCGCTTAATGTAGGTAAAGCCTTGTTCCTTATTGAAATACACCAGAGTCCAGACCTTATTGGGATCGTACTTCTCAATAATGTCGATGTCACGCTCGAAGTGTATCGTGTCGCTAAATCCGGTCGTATAGCACGCTCCACTCTCAAGTATGACAAGGATCCTATCCTCTGCACCAAACTCTCCCATGTACTCTCCGCGCTCATCATAGTTGATGCGAGCGACATCGTGGTCGAACCATACCTTCCTCCCACCTAGAGTACTGAGTCCTTGTTCTTTCAGTGTGATACGATAGACGGTGCCTTTCGTCAGGATGTTTCCTCGAGCATTGCGCCCTCGTATAGCCATGTCGGCAAAGTCTTTCTCGAATACTAGCCGTTTCCTTCGTGACTTGCTCTGTGGCTTGAGTACCACCTTCACCACTTCTGCCTCACCATTGGGGTTTGCCGAGAAGTAAAGAACCTTCGATCCTTTCTTCCCCATCGTGAGATCATACTCCCGATCTCTCACGCAGGTAGGTACGTTGAAGCGTTTGATGAAGGTCGCACCATTCGTACCATCTCTATACGCTACATTGTAGATCGTTCGCTTATCGTTGCGGATCCATCGTGCGACATGTATGATGTCCTTACCTACAAAGGTCTTGTCGGTCACCTTGGTAACTATATATCGCCCATCTCGAAGGAAGACGATTACATCATCGACGTTAGAGACATCGCTCACGTACTCATCTTTCTTCAGTGATGTACCGATGAAGCCTCCCTCACGGTCGACGTATAGTTTTTCGTTCTTAACTGCCACCTTGGCAGCCTCAATGTCGTCAAAGCTCTGTATCGAAGTGCGCCTAGGATAGTGCTCCCCATACTCATTGAGGAGACCTTCGTACCAAGTGATGGCGTAACTGCGGACATCTTTGAGCGTAGTCTCAACTCGCTTCATCTCTCGCTCGATCTGGAGGATCAGCTTGTGGTTATGCTCCTTGTTGAAGCGCAGTATCCTCGCCATCCTTAGCTCCAGAAGGTGCTTCAGATCCTCATCCGTGACTGGTCTTATCTGATCATCGATCACATCTGCCAGTTGTTCTCGGATAAATGCGACTGCCTCTTGGGTGTTCTTTGCCTCCTCAAAGGGCTCCTTCTTATACACCCGACGTGTGATAAATAGCTCTTCGAGCGAACTTATTAGGTGTTTCTCTTGCAACTCTCTCAGCTCGATCTCAAGCTCTTGGCGAAGATACCCTACGGTCCGCTCACATCCATCCACCAAGACATCAGAGACAGTGAGAAAGGCAGGCTTATCCTCTCGAATCACACAGCAGTTAACGGAGATACTGATCTCGCAGTCAGTAAAGGCGTAGAGTGCATCAATCGCCTTATCAAGTGAGACGCCCGGAGGTAGTTGTATCTCAATATTCGCTGTTGCGGCAGTCTTGTCGTCGACCTTGCGTATCTTGATATTTCCACGGTCATTTGCCTTCATGATAGACTCAATAAGGCTTGTCGTGGTCTTGGAGTAGGGAAGCTCAGTAATTGCAAGTGTACGAGAGTCTCGCCTCTCTATCCGTGCTCGCACACGTACTTGTCCCCCTCGCTCTCCATCGTTGTACCGCTCTACGTCTATCAGACCTCCTGTAGGGAAGTCTGGGTAGAGCTCAAACTCCTCTCCCCTAAGATATGCGATTGAGGCTTGCAGTAGCTCTGATACGTTGTGCGGCAGTATCTTACTAGAGAGCCCCACCGCAATGCCCTCTGCCCCTTGAGCTAAGAGTAGGGGAAACTTGACTGGCAAGTTGTAGGGCTCCATCGTTGTCGCATCGTAAGAGGGCTTTAGCTCTGTTATTTTATCGCTAAAGAGCACCTTCTTTGCTAGGGGGGTAAGCCGCGCTTCTATGTATCTTGGAGCCGCTGCACCATCGCCTGTAAGTAGATTTCCCCAGTTACCCTGACAGTCTATAAGTAGGTCCTTCTGCCCCAGCTGTACCAGAGCATCTCCAATGCTTTGATCGCCATGCGGGTGCAATTGCATCGTACGCCCCACGATATTGGCTACCTTCGTCAGGCGATCATCCATTCGACCCATGGTGTAGAGGATACGACGCTGCACCGGCTTCAGTCCGTCCGTGATGTGTGGTACTGCCCGCTCTAATATCACGTATGAGGCATACGACATAAACCATGAGCGGTACATACCAGAGAGGGCGTTTGCATGTCTGCCCTCACCCAGCCTTGACTGTGGCTCCTCAGATGAGGCATCGCCATCAGTTATTAGGTCGTTATCTTCTATAAAGTCTTTGCTATCCGACATTATTTATTGTTTTACTATGATCAAGTCAGTTATCCCACTCCCGTCAGATACCGAGAAAGATGGAAGCCATGTAGAAGTACACTACCAGAGCCAGCGCATCTACAATAGTAGTGATGAGAGGTGAAGCCATAATCGCAGGGTCCATGCCTATTGCCTTAGCTATGAATGGCAGTGACCCTCCGACCGTCTTGGCTAGGATCAAAACTACTACTATGGTAAAGGAGACCACAAAAGCCACCGTAGTGCCCACATCCTCAAAGAGTAAAATCCTAAAGAAGTTGACAACAGCGAGCAGTATACCCGCAATGACTGCAATAGCTAGCTCCTTGGTAAAGACCTTAAACCAGTCCTTTAGCTCTATATCCCCTGTAGCAAGCCCTCTTATGACCAGTGTCGAGGACTGTGCTCCGCTGTTACCCCCAGTATCCATCAGCATAGGGATGAAGATGGAGAGGATGATAGAAGACTCAAGGACATTGGAGTACGCCCCCATGATCTTGCCAGTGATCGTCGCTGAGACCATGAGCACAAGGAGCCAAATAGTTCGCTGCTGGACGTGCTTCAAGATAGGTGTATCGAGATATGCCTCCTCGTGTGGCTGGATTGCCGCTATACGCTGGAAGTCCTCGGTCGCCTCCTGCTCTACCACATCCATCACGTCGTCTACGGTGATGACACCAGTCATTCTATTCTCCTTATCTACCACAGGTAGAGCGAGGAAGCCATACCTCACAAACTCCTTTGCTACCTCCTCTTGATCCTCCAGAGTATGCGTGTATACGATATTGGTCGTCATGATGTCGCCGATGATCTCATCGTCATCGCGTGTCACCAGCTCCCTAAGCGAGATGATACCAATTAGCTTTCGACTCTCGTCTATGACGTAGTTGGTATATATCGTCTCTCTTGTTATCCCGACCTCTTTGATATAGCTACGTGCCTCACGGACAGTCATCTCTGGTCGTAGAGCCACGTACTCGACTGTCATAAGTGCACCAGCAGACTTCTCGGGGTAGTTCAAGAAGACATTGATGAGCTCTCGAGCGTCGTTGGAGGTATATTTGAGTAGGTTAGTGACCAAGTTTGCAGGCAACTCCTCAAGGATATCCACCTTCTCATCCAGACGAAGGCGACCTATGATATCGCGAAGGTCACTCTCGCTTAGGCTGTTGAAGAGCTTCGCTTTCTTTCGACGTGAAAGTCGGGTCAAGGCTTTAGCCACAGTATCTTTATCCAGGACCTTCATCACGAGCATGATCTCCTGAGAGGAGAGCTCGTCGAATATTTCAGAGATCTCTACCGAGTTGTGGTCAGATAG
>JAUNLH010000014.1 GCA_030532365.1 Porphyromonas sp. | reverse complement strand
GATCAAATCTACCGAAAATAGAGGATTACTTTCCCTTCACACCTACGCCTACACAGGCTGCAGTGATGAGGGAGCTCGAGGACTTCTTGGCAGAGCCGATGGAGCACCCGATCTTTATGTTGCGGGGCTATGCCGGTACGGGCAAGAGCAGTCTGGTTGGTGCCTTTGCTCAGATGCTGGTGGCGAGGGGGTATCCTGTGCGTCTCCTAGCTCCTACGGGTAGGGCGGCTAAAGTGCTGCAGGGATACTGCGGGATGCCAGCAGCCACGATCCATAGGACAATATACCGCCAGCGGACGATGGCTGGGGGCACCGTGGACTACGAGGTGGGGTATAATAAGGATGCGCCACACACGGTCTACATCGTGGATGAGGCATCAATGATCAATAATCAGGAGATGGGGTTTGATGCTTTTGGCTCTGGTCGTCTGTTGGACGACCTGGTAGAGTATTGCTTTTCGATAGATGACTCCTGCATGCTACTGGTGGGGGATGATGCACAGCTACCGCCGGTGGGGACGACACTAAGCCCAGCCATGGATCCGAGCTACCTCAGAGGGTACTGCTCTAGGCTCTACTACGGTGCTCTAACAGATATTGTACGACAGGAGGAGAGTGGTGACATCGTCTATCAGAGTTACCTGCTGCGGCTTCGTATCCAAGAGCTGGCTGAGGGTAAGGCTTGGTCGGAGCCACTGCTACCATTGCCCCGAGTGGGTGGGGAGGTGGAGATCATCTCTGGCTATGACTTGGCGGATCTCATGGAGAGCTCCTTTAGGCGCGCTGGAATAGAGGAGACGCTGCTCGTGACTCAGTCTAATAGAGATGCGGAGGGGTACAACCGCGCGATACGCTACCAGTCGCTCTATTACGAAGATGAGGTGGTGGCGGGTGAGGCGGTGATGGTAGTGAGGAATAACTACTTCTATCGCCCAGTGGATGAGGAGGGGAAGCCGACTGCTAATTTCCTCGCAAATGGGGAGCTTCTGAAAGTGCTCAGCACATGGGGAGACCAGGAGCTGTATGGCTTTAACTTTAGAGATGCTGAGCTATTGGACTCGAATGGCGACTTTGTCTCAGCTAAGATACTGATGGAGAGCCTTTACAGTGGTGTTGCGTCGCTGACACCTGAGCAGAGACAGTTCCTTTTTGACAATGTCGCACTGGACTACCCTGAGTGCACCAGTCGCCGAGCGCTCTATCGTAAAGTGAGGGAAAACCCTTACCTCAATGCTCTTCAGATCAAGTATCCTTATGCCATGACTTGCCATAAGGCTCAGGGTGGACAATGGAGAGAGGTCTACATCAGCTTCGGCTATTTGACGCCGGAGATGGTAGACCTCTCTTTCTGTCGGTGGCTCTATACCGCGATGACACGTGCTACAGAGCGGTTGTACTTGATCCAACCTCCCGAGTTTATCTACGGGAGCATCAGTAAAGCGGATTAGCCCTCTCGCTCCTGTAGCTCATGCTTGTGCTGGGACGGCGTGGTGCCGTAGTGCTTCTTGGAAAATACAGTGAAGTGGCTCGGGCTAGAGAAGCGGAACTCTTGTATGATCTCTTTGAAGGGGACGTCGTCTTTCAAGCGCTCCTCAATCATCTCTGCCTTTCTCTCTTGCATCCAAGAGTAGGGAGAGGTGCCAAATGTTGCCTTGAACTCGTCGTTGAAGGCACGAAGGGTCACGCCTCTGAGATCCGCTAGCTCTTTCACGCGATCGACGTGTAGGAAGTTGAGTTGTACAAACTCTTTGAAGTCTACCTCACGACGTAGTAGTGGAGCGAATAGCGCTCCTATCTCGCTAGGCTCGTAGTATGCCGAGATCACAAATAGTACCTCTGCGAGCTTACTCTCCACTAGCTCTGCACAGCAAAGCCCATCTTCCGTATATCTGACCATGCACGCCACGAGGTCTTTTATCGGTTCGAGGATGTCCAGAGTGGCAGTGCCCATGGTCTCAGGAGCGTATGTCTTGAGCTGGTAGATAGAGAACGAAGGACAGAGCTGTGCAAGACGATCGAACGTCAGAGTGCTGATGCGGCTCTTCCGACCTACTTCAAAGGTCACCTTTCGACCGTTCTCAAGAAACATCATGAACGGCGACTTCAGCTCGTCAGTTGTGGTGTCGTTCTTATCAGTCTTGATGATCGTAGACTTGCTATCCATGAAGAATAGCATCATCTTATCTCCAGTTTCAATCTCTATCCTCTCCCCACTTTGTAACAAGCGAGTCTTAAAAGGATAGTTCTGCCTCCCACCTCTATAATTTTCGCAGGCAAAGTGTCTTTCTACATTTACCGGTGTATCCATATTGCTTATATACAAAAAATATCAGTTGAAATATTCCATTTCGGGCAAATATAATAAATAAAAGAGGTATTTACAACATCCGATGGACTTATTCTGCAAAATCGGATGTTTTATTGAATTCTGCTCCATCTCGGTTCACGCCATTTGCTATGTTTTATGAACGTATAGCTCATCACTGTAACGGATAGATAGTAAATGACTTCCACTGAAAAACAAGCTGCGACACTGCCCTTTAGGAGGTACACGACGACTGCCCCCAGAATGACGTAGAAGATCGTATTCACCAAGTCGATCAGGAATACCATCTTCGTCGCACCGGTAGCTCCTACTGCGGCAAAGTGTAAGCCCCCAACTGAGTGGATCACGAGTGCCACGCCGATCATCCGGAGTGCCGGTATCGCCATGGCTACAAGTGTAGGATCGCTTGAGTAGATATGCAGCAACACCTTAGGAAAGATGAATACCAGTGTTGTCATTGCTAGTACTACGCTAAAGGAGACACTCATCGCTCTTCTGAGGTAGGGCTGTACATGCTCGTCTATTCCTGCACCAACGATTTGGCTGACAGTGGTTCTCACTGCAGTGTTAAATGAAACACCGGGGATCAGGAGTAGGCTGTAAAGGCTACGAACGATCGAAGCAACCGCCAGCTGACGCTCCCCTAGTCCCTCCATCATGAAGAAGAATATGGTCCACCCCGACTGGCTAATAAGTGCCTGCAACATCAGGTAGTAGGAGAGGTGGAGCAGCGCCTTCATCATCCATGGGTCCCATGCTAGGAGGTTCGACCTATTGATTTTGAATAGCTTACAGTCCACTCGAGCGATCACGTAGATCAGATAAAAGACCACTGAGGCTACCTGTGAGAGCACGCTTGCAATGGCAGCTCCTTTAACCCCCAGTGCCGGCATCCCGAGATTACCAAATATGAGTCCGTAGTCCAGCACTATGTTGACGACCGACATCACAAGTGCATTGTAGGTCAGCACACGAGTGTTAGAAATGCCCACAAAGAAGGATCTAAAGACTGCCGCAGTAAAGGCAAAGATGTAGCCAAAAATCAAGTAATCCCAGTACTCCGTGGCAGCTGCGGCGACGTTGTCACTCGTCAAAAGTGTGTCGAAGATCCACTTACCGAGGGGCACACCAAGTACAATCATGCCCAGCGCAGCCAGTAAGAGCATGTGCAGGCTCTGACCTAGAATCCTCCCTATCTCGTCTTTCCGACCGCTCCCATACCGGTGGCTCACCATGATCTGGGTGCCACTCGCCAGCCCAAACCCTATGGTGTAGATGCTGTAATAGACTAGGCTTGCCATCGCTGTGCCACCCAGTTCGGCATCTCCCAGACGTGCTAGGAAAGCAGTATCTATCACCCCAATGAGATTTTGCGCTATCAGCGAGATCATCACCGGAAACGACAGGAGCACCAGCCGCCTCTTCGTGAGATCTTCCTGTGTCAGAGATAGAGACTTCTCTACTTCTTGTTCCAACTCAGGGTGTTGCGACTCTGCTCTGTCCATAGCACAGCGATCCGGTAGTAAGCACTATCGGCGGCTCTTAAAGGTATTCAGGAGTTGGCGTGCTTCCGGAGCGAAGAAGCGTATCGCTAGTCCTATGTATATGATTAACAGTAAAGTACGAATGATCAACCTTGCAGCGACACTCGATGGTACGATGCTCATACCACCGTAGTAAAAAAGGACTGCCAGCAGTGTCATGCCGACCATTCTCCCCCAGTCGTACTTGATAGGGTGGTACTTCTTCCCTAGGAGATAGCTCATCACTAGCATCAGCGCGTTGCAGACAAAGGATGCCCAAGCACATGCCATGAAGCCCCAGTGCGGTACCCCCAGTACGATGATTGCGACTGTCACGATGAGCCCAATTACAGAGAAGACGGCTCCAAAGTAGGTGCGGTCACTTACTTTATACCAAAAGGAGAGGTTGTAGTAGACCCCAAAGAGGATCTCACTAGCCATCGCCACAGGCACCACTCCAAGCCCCACATAATACTCGGGTCGTACCACGTGCTTGAAGAGGTCGATCCAGTACATCACCCCAAGGAATATGATCAACGCAAAGAGCAGGAAGTAATTCATTGCCACCCTATAGGCGGTCGGAGCGTCCTCCTCACGCATCTTCGAGAAAACAAAGGGATCGTAGGCAAAGCGAAACGCCTGTATAAACATCACCATCACCACAGCGATCTTGAGATTACCGCCAAAGATACCTAGCTGTGTCATGCCTTCCAGTCGATCCTCGTACAGCAGTGGTAGTAATATCTGCCCTGCCATCTTATTGAAGTTTCCCGCCAGTCCGAGCAGCACCAGTGGCATACAGTAGTGCGCCAAGGGTAGCAATAGCGACTTGTCAAAGCCCTTCAGCCCAGGTCGGATCACCGGTAGCATCAGTAAAAACTCGATGCTAGAGGCGAGGAGGTTAGAAATAAAGATGTACCCCACGCCGTAGTCAGGTCGGTAGAGCCAATGCGGTAGAGCTACTCCCTTGCGTATCAGATAGGGACAGAGGAGCAGGAAAAAGAGATTGAAGCCTATATTGAGAAAGATAAAAAGAAACTTGTACGAGGCAAAGCGGAGCGGTCTCTTCTTGTATCTTAGATAGGCAAAAGGTACGGACATCAGGGCGTCTAGAGCGACAATGACGATAAAGATGCCTACAAACTCTGGAAAGTCCGGATAGCCCAGTGCCCCAGCTATCCCTCCAACGTTGCTCAGACCGAGCAGTAGGAAGAGCGCCACCGCGGAGGCTAGTATCTTCAGGATGGTTGCATAGACTCTATTAGAGTTGTCGCTGGTACTCATGAAGCGAAATAGCCCCGTCTCGAGCCCCAGTGTCAGCACCACTAGTACTACACTCACCCATGCGTAGAGGTTCGTGACGATGCCATACTCTGCGCTTGTCGCTAGGATACGGATGTAAAAAGGAGCCAACAGCCAGTTGAGAAACTTGCTGACAATGTTGGTAGTGCCGTATATGACGGTATCCTTAGCGAGCGACTTGATGCCTAGCCCCATACCTCTACTCCTCAAAGAGCCCCCTCGGCTGTCTCTTCTCCCCAGGATAGTCCGATCGTCCGAAGTGCTCGTAGGCAAGGCGTGTCGCCTCTCTACCTCTTGGTGTTCGTTTTAAGAACCCCTCCTTGATCAAGAACGGCTCATACACCTCCTCCAATGTACCTGGATCCTCACCAATAGCGGTCGCGATCGTGCCTATACCCACAGGTCCGCCGTCAAACTTATCCATGATCACGCCAAGGATCTTATGGTCTATCTGGTCGAGCCCATGCTTGTCGATCTTAAGCGCCTCTAGGGCATAGCAGGCGATCTCCTTGTGTATCCGTCCACTTCCCTTCACTTGAGCATAGTCACGCACGCGACGCAGCAGTGCGTTAGCTATACGTGGCGTGCAGCGACTTCGCTGTGCGATCTCTAGTGCTGCCTCATGGTCGCAGCCAGTACCTAGGATCCGCGCACTCCGGAGCACGATCTCCTTAAGTGTCTCTATCTCATAGTACTCGAGGTGCATATTGATGCCAAAGCGGGCCCGTAGTGGAGCTGTCAGGAGTCCGCTACGGGTGGTGGCACCGATGAGAGTAAAGGGGTAGAGCTCCAGCTGGATGCTCCTTGCCCCCGGTCCCTTATCGATCATGATGTCGATGCGGTAGTCCTCCATGGCGGAGTAGAGATATTCCTCTACCACTGGTGGCATACGGTGTATCTCGTCGATAAATAGGACATCATTTTTCTCCAGAGAGGTTAGTACTCCAGCCAGGTCTCCGGGCTTATCAAGCACGGGACCGGAGGTTACCTTCATGTTGACCCCCAGCTCGTTAGCTATGATCTGCGATAGTGTCGTCTTGCCCAGACCGGGAGGTCCATGGAGCAATACATGATCGAGCGCCTCGCCCCGCATCTTAGCCGCTTCTACAAATATCCGGAGGTTCTCCACCACGGGGTCTTGACCTCTGAAGGTGTCGAAGCTCATCGGGCGTAGGAGTTCATCCTGTACCTGCTCGTTGACACTCTTAGCGAGGTTGGTTCCCCTCTCTACGCCACGTATATCGAAGGTCTCAAGTCCCTCTATCAGTTTGCTATCGTCGTCATGTGCACCCATCATTCATCCTTATTCACCAGTGCGAAGTCGAGCTGTTTCCGTGCTAGGTCTGCTCGTGCCACCTGTACTGTGATGTCGTCGCCCAGAGTGTAGCGTCGCTTGTATTTATATCCTATGAGGGAGAAGCTCCGCTCGTCAAACTCATAGAAGTCATCGTCCAAGTCACGGATCGGTACCAGACCTTCACAGCCGTTATCATTGAGCTCGACAAAGATACCAAACTCCTTCACTCCGCTGATCACACCATCAAAGACCTCCCCCAGGTGGGATTGCATGTACTCGACCTGCTTGTACTTGATAGAGGCGCGATCCGCATCGATGGCGAGCTTCTCCATGTCAGAGTCGTGCTCGCACACTGCCTCCAGGTCGCTCTTTGATACGCTCTTTCTGCCTGCTAGGTAGTGGGTCAAAAGTCGGTGTACCATCAGGTCGGGGTGCCTGCGGATGGGGCTGGTGAAGTGGGTATAATAGGGAAATGCCAGCCCGTAGTGCCCTATGTTAGTGGTCTGATACACAGCCTTAGACATGGTACGTATCACCATCGTCTCGATCATCGTCTCCTCTGGCTTGCCCTGGACATCCGCCAGGAGCTTATTAAGGCTCTGTGCGATCATGTCGGGTGTGCCGGTGTAGTTGATCTTATACCCCATAAGTCCCACAAACTCGGCAAGGCTGGCAAGCCGCTCGGGGTCGGGAGTGTCGTGTACGCGATAGATAAATGAAGGCGCCTCGCCATGCTTGTTGAGGGTATTGATGTGCTCTGCAACTGTGCGATTGGCAAGCAGCATAAACTCCTCTATGAGCTTCATTGCATCGTTGCTGTGCTTCACGTATGCCTCCAGTGGCTTACCCTGCTCGTCTAGCCGAAATGCCAGCTCAGCCCGGTCAAATTCGATCGCGCCCTCGGCCTTACGGCGCTCACGGAGTCTTTTTGCCATCTCGTTGAGCGCCTGGAGCTCGACTGAGAGTCTATGTGGAGCGCCCTCTATGATCTCCATTGCCTCATCGTAGCTGAGGCGGAAGTCGCTATGGATGATGGTGCGAGTGATCTTATACTCTTGGATGTTGGCATCTGCGTCCATCTTGAAGCCTACGGTATAGGCAGGTCGGTCGACATTTGGGCGAAGGGCACAGAGGTCATCGGAGAGGCGCTCTGGCAGCATCGGTATGGTGCGGTCCACAAGGTAGATACTTGTAGCACGCTGTGCTGCCTCCTTGTCTATCGGGTCGCCAGGTGTGACGTATGCGGTCACGTCTGCTATATGCACTGCTACCTCCCAGGTATGGTCCTCAAGTCTGCGTATCGAGAGCGCGTCGTCAAAGTCCTTGGCGTCTGCTGGGTCTATGGTAAAGGTGAGCACATCTCGAAAGTCTAGCCTCTCAAACTCCTTGCTGTATGCCATCTGCTCATCGAGCTGATCGGCATACTCCTCGACCTCCTTAGGGTAGCTGATCGGTAGCCCAAACTCTGCGAGGATGGCGTGCATCTCGGTCTCATTGTCAAAGGGCTTCCCTAGTGTGAGCACCACCTCGCCTACGGGGTTCTTGGCTCGCTCAGGCCACTCTAGCACCTTTACGAGTACCTTCTCTCCATCTTTGGCACCATTGAGCTTGTCGCTCGGGATGAAGATGTCATTGGCTAGTTTGTTGCTCTCCGTGAGCAAGAAGGAGACACCATTGCTGATAGAGATCACACCCACAAAGGTCGCCTCTACCCGCTCTATGATACGTGCCACCTCTGCCTCGGGTACGTGCCCCCTGCGGTTGGCAAGCATCTGTATCTCTACCTTGTCGCCATCCATGGCATGGGCAGAGTTGCGCTCTGCTACGCGTATGGGGTCACCACCACTCTCGGGGTAAAACATATTGTGCCCGCGTCCTGCCTTCCTCATAAATGTGCCCACCTGTCGCTGAGGTTGCGCTTCGAAGAGATACTTATCTCCCCCCGCCGTGGGCTTTAGCACCCGCTCGTGTACGAGCTGATCTATCGCCTCCTGGACCAACTGCTCGGCAGCTCTGTCGGCAGCACCTACGGCATGTGACACCTGCTTAGGTGTAGTGGGCTTGTCGGGAGTCATGCGGAAGTATTGCAGTACCATGCCCCGCACCTCGGAGAGACCTCGACTGGCGGGGCGGCTGCTAGTGCTATTGCCCCGTCTCACTCTGTGGTTCCTTCCCTTGGGAGACTTGGGGTTATTCCTTTTATTTCTTCTCTTCTTACTCATATTCTTTTCTGCTTCTATATAATACAAACTTACCAATAATGGATCTATTTTTGTGGCTTTTGGGTGTCGAGTGGGTATGATTGTACGATCTGTACGAGTGCGCTTGTATAAAATGTAAAAGATCGCTCGGAGTGCGTCGTCACTTCGGAGGAGGAGCGGGCTCTCATATAATCCTCTCTTGGTGCGGGGTCTGAAGCGGGAGAGGAGGGATCTCCGAACTCAGAAAATCTAAGTTGGGAACTTAGGTGTATCGAAGTTGGGAACTTAGACAAACTTTGGTTGGGAACTTCAGCCGATCGAAGTTGGGAACTTCGATCGACCTCGGTTAGGGAGTCGCTTATTTATAAGTCTTGTTGGTCTATTTTTGCAAGTGCATTGTGGCTTTCGCCTTCTCAAGAGCCGGATATTCTATTTTTGCTGGTGCGAAATAGGAATGTTTAAGAAATAGAAGAGCGGAGGTTTGGAAACTTCTTTGTATTTTGGCTTGTTAGATGAAACACAACCCAGCGAGCTGACGAAAGACCAAGATGAGAAGAGATATAAGGATATTGCTATTATTGATCACAATACTTGCCACATCGGCATGGAGCGGAGTGGACCTCTCAGCTAGAGATGATAAGGGGCGCTTCATCGTTGTGCTGGACGCTGGGCATGGAGGTAAGGATAGTGGTGCCAAGGGTCGTAGGTCACTGGAGAAAAATATCACGCTCGACGTGGTGCGTAAGGTGGGGCGCCGTATCAATCAGATGGACGCCAACATAGTGGTGTACTACACGCGAGATAAAGATGTCTTTGTAGATCTTTGGGATCGCACCGACTTTGCCAATCGTAAGAAGGCGGATCTCTTTGTCTCCATCCATGCCAATGCGCACAAGACCAGTACGCCAAAAGGTGCTGAGACCTTTGTACTCGGGCTTCACCGCTCGCAGGACAACCTCGAGGTGGCAATGAAAGAAAATGCCGCCATCCTCTATGAGGAGGATCGTGGGATGAAGTATGAGGGCTTTGACCCCAGCTCGGATGAGTCTTACATCATCTTCGAATTTATCCAAAACCGACACCTCGATGCTAGCATCTCTCTGGCTGACAGGGTGCAGCAGGGCTTGGTGAGCTGTGGGCTGGGCAATAGAGGGGTGAAGCAGGCGGGATTTCTCGTATTGCATAAGGCTGCGATGCCCAGTATCCTCGTGGAGCTTGGTTTTATCTCCAATAGCTCGGATGAGGCTTTTATGCTCTCTAGCAAGGGCAGTCAGCAATTGGCTGATAATATAGCAGATGCGATCGTGGACTATGCCACTTCTGTCTCTGCACGTAGTGGTCGTGGCGGAGGTCAGGCAACTCAAAGCACGCCACCCGCACCTCAGACGCCTCAGGTAGCGCAAGGGAGCACCTCCGATCCTGCCCAAGTGACCTACAAGATACAGGTGCATGCCGATAATAGACTGCTCACCTCGGACGCTCCGGTATTTCGTGGCTATGAGCCTTATGTCTCTTACTACAAGGAGGGGGACCTCTATAAGTACACGCTCTACAGTACGACAGACCTCAAGGAGGCAAAGCGACTGCAGAAGGAGCTGAGAAAGAAGAGATCCTACAAGGACTGCTTTATCGTCGGCTTCAATCCTATGGGGCAAAAAGTAGGTCTTTACTATTAGATCTAGATGCCATAGTCGGAGGGCGCTGGGTCGCCTTAGGGAGGTGCCATTGTCTTGTAAGGCAGGTCTTTTATGGCTATATTTGTAGCTAGGACGAGAGAGTAATGCTATGGGAATAATGAACTTTTATAAACCGAGACGGCCCTCTAAGTTTAGGTACGTATACAGATATTACGACCCTAAAAAGGAGGAGATGGAGCGGAAGATCAGGAGAGCTGAGCGGAAGCTCAATCCGGATGCCCCAATCACGCCGGAGGAGGTGAAGGAGAACCTCGAGGGTGCCTTTCGTCGTCAATCTAAGATACTTAGGAAGTATGGAGATGATGATAATGTAGGGCAGACCATAGCTGAGAAGAACCGTAAGCTCATCCTCTACCTTGTCCTCCTAGCCGTACTCCTACTATGGCTAGTGCGTAGCTCGGGTATCAGCCATTTCTTTGGTGCCCTGGGGTATTACTTCTAACTGCAAAGTATGGATAACTTAGTCAGGCTGCTGCCGGATAATATAGCCAATCAGATAGCAGCAGGCGAGGTGATACAGCGCCCCGCCTCTGTGGTCAAGGAGCTAGTGGAGAACGCTGTCGATGCTGGCGCTACTGAGATCTACATCCACATCAAGGACGCTGGTAAGACGCTGATACAGGTGATCGACAACGGTAAGGGGATGGATGCTATGGATGCGCGTATGGCATTTGAGCGTCATGCCACGAGCAAGATACGCCAAGCGGAGGACCTCTTTGCCCTATCGACACTGGGCTTTCGTGGTGAGGCTCTGCCCTCTATTGCTGCGGTGTCTCATATCACCCTCCAGACTAGAACCGAAGACGCTCCACAAGGGGTGCGGATAGAGCTGGAGGGATCCAAGGTGCTCTCGAGCGAACCGGTGGGCTGTGCCGTGGGGGCTAACTTCGCAGTGCGGCACCTCTTTTATAACGTGCCTGCGAGGCGTAAGTTCTTGAAGCAAGATGAGACGGAGTACCGCCACATAGTCACGGAGGTCCAAAATATAGCAGCGGTACGACCGGAAGTCGCCTTTACCCTGAAGCACAATGAGATGGTGAGCATACAGGTGCCGGCATCGTCGCTCAAGCAGAGGGTGATTGACCTCTTTGGGAAGCGCTTCGTAGATAAGCTCCTGACGCTGGATGTCGATACTCCGATGATCCGGATCCGTGGCTTCGTAAGTATGGTCAGCAGTACCCGTAAGAGGGGCGCCAATCAGTACTTCTTTGCCAACGAGCGCTATATGAGGCACCCCTACTTCCACCGCATGGTACTCAATGCCTATGGCAATATGATACCGAGCGGAGAGCAACCGGAGTACTTCCTTTACCTAACGGTGGATCCTGCTAATATCGACGTAAATATCTCTCCGACTAAGACTGAGATAAAGTTTGCCAACGAGCAGGATATTGGCTCGATACTCTACTCCAGCGTGCGTGAGGTGCTGATGGTGGGCGCGTCGGTGCCGACACTGGACTTTGTGGCTCCTGGAAAGCAGGAGGTGCAGATACCCACCTCGCAGGAGCTCCCTCACGAGGAGCTCCAAGAGCCCCCTACATCTCCGGAATATATGCAAGTGGTGAGCCGTCTGCACGACAACCCGAATGAAGGTGCAGCAGTGGACCTCTCTCTCTCGAATGACTCATTTGAGATGCCTGACCTTGCCGATTGGGACTCCTTTTACAAGGAGTTTGAGAGTCGTCGGAGTCAATCGTCGGGTAGGGGTGTGGCTCCGTCTGCGAAGTCGCTCCTCCCGCAGCCCCGCTTGCTAGATCTTCCGATACCTGAGGAGCAGATCGGCGAACCTTGGATCTATGCGGACTATGCCATATTTCCTACAGATGCCGGACTCTCAATAATGCACGTGGGTCGTGCCAGGCAGTGTGTCATCTACCACGATCTGAAGCGCTCTCTCGAGCGGGGAACAATCCTCTCGAGGAGGATGCTCTTCCCTTCGCTCATTGACTTTAGTCCGCAGGAAAATCTACTGCTCAAGGAGCATCTGGGCACCCTCTTGAGGCTCGGCTTTGACCTCTCCGATATGGGACAGGGGAGCTACGTGATCAACGCCCTCCCTGATGGGGTGGCTGCAGGTGCGGAGGAGGAGCTGGTCAAGGATCTTCTGGCAGAGTGCGACCAGTCCGGGAGGGAGCCAGTAGAGACTCTACATGATCGCTTGGTGCTGATCCTTACGGAGAGTCGGCTGAGGCACATTGATGCTTCGATAAGCTCGGCTGATGCTCTGGAGCTATACCGCCAGTTGACGGTCCTGCCTGAGTATCTGGTCTCACCGCTAGGTCAGCCAACGCTCTCGCTAATCTCGAAGCAGGAGCTGGAGAAACGTTTCAAATAAGTCATCGCGTTATGTCGTACGAATCACTTGTAAGCGAGGGTGTTACCTCAGATTTAGAGGAGGTCTATCGTCGTGCTGAGGCGCTGATTGATGGATCAAAGGATGACCACCCGATCAGCCTGCTAGCCAATCTCTCTGCCCTATTGTACCACTCTATGGAGGATCTGCTGTGGGTTGGCTTTTATGCTGTGAAGGATGAGGAGCTGGTGCTCTATCCCTTTCAGGGTCCAGTGGCTTGTACGTCGATAAGGAAGGGTAGGGGAGTGTGCGGCACCGCATGGGCGGAGGAGCGCTCTGTCGTAGTGCCCGATGTCGAGGCTTTTCCAGGGCACATAGCCTGCTCCTCGCTGGCACGGAGTGAATTGGTAGTGCCAGTCTTTGACCAGAAAGGTGGTGTGGCGCTTATCCTTGACTTGGATAGCGCCTCCTTAAATCGTTTTGGCAGAGAGGAGCAGCTCTGTATAGAACAGATAGCTAGACTCCTCTCTGCCAATCTTGTTGGTTGGTAGGGTGTCTTCTCGCCTTACCACTTAGTAAGTCTCTCTTAGCCTAAGAATCCAAGCAGGATACCTGCAGCAACAGCTGATCCGATCACGCCTGCAACGTTCGGGCCCATTGCGTGCATCAGTAGGTAGTTGGAGCTATCGTACTCCTGACCAATCTGCTGGGAGATACGAGCTGCATCGGGTACTGCAGATACACCGGCATTACCGATGAGCGGATTGATCTTATTACCTTTCTTGAGGAAGAGGTTCATAAACTTTACAAAGAGTACTCCAGAGAAAGTAGCAAGGAAGAAGGCAAACACCCCGATGCCAAACACCTTGAGGGAGCTGAGCGTAAGGAACTGTGTCGCCTGAGTACTTGCACCTACTGTGACTCCTAGTAGGATGGTAACGATATTACAGATGGGTCCGCTTGCGGTGTCAGCTAGTCGCTTCGTGACGCCGCTCTCCTTGAGTAGATTGCCGAAGAATAGCATGCCCAAGAGTGGGAGTCCGGAAGGTACAATGAATGCCGTGAGCAAGAAACCGATGATCGGGAAGAGGACCTTCTCGCGCTTAGATACTTGGCGCGGTGGCTTCATCTTGATCAAGCGCTCTTTCTTGGTCGTGAGTAGCTTCATTATAGGGGGCTGGATCACGGGGATCAGTGCCATGTACGAGTAGGCCGATACGGCAATAGCTCCCATGAGGTTGGGTGCTAGCTTGCTTGATAGAAAGATAGCAGTAGGACCATCGGCTCCACCGATGATGGAGATAGCTCCAGCCTGGTCTGGTGCGAACCCTAGTGAGATGGCAAGGATGTATGCACCGAAGATGCCAAACTGTGCCGCTGCACCGATCAGTATCAGCTTAGGATTGGAGATGAGAGCTGAGAAGTCCGTCATCGCTCCGATCCCAAGGAATATCAATGGGGGATACCACCCCTGCTTGACTCCACTGTAGAGGATATTCATCACCGACCCCTCCTCGTAGAGACCGATCTGCAATCCAGCGTCTTTGAACGGTATGTTGCCGATAAGTATACCAAAGCCGATAGGTATCAGCAAGAGGGGCTCGAACTCATATCTAATGGCTAGAAAGATGAAGAACAACCCCACGAGAATCATTATGAGGTGCCCTGGCTCGGCGTTACTAAATCCTGTGAATGAGACAAATTCAGACAATACGTCTGATAAGAAAGTTCCAAATTCTCCGCTTACCATGATTACTCTTATTACAGTTGTTCGTTATCCGATGGTAGCAAGGAGTGCCCCCTCTTGTATGCTGTCCCCTTGACTTACGGCGAGCGATAGTACCTTGCCATCGGCGGGCGCCTTGATGTCATTTTCCATCTTCATTGCCTCGAGGATCATGATACGTTGACCTTTCTTTACAGTGTCACCGACTTGTACCTCGACCTTGAATATCACACCGGGCAGGGGAGAATGGATCTCTTTTCCGCCTCCGGTAGATGCCGCGGGACGAGGAGTGGATGAGGGAGCTGCGGTGGGTGCCGGAGCGGGAGCTGCTACAGTTGCAGTAGGCTCGACCTTCGGTGCCTTGCGTGCAAGAGGCTTGACCTTACCTGGCTTCTCCAGCTCTACCTCGTAGCGGGTGCCATTGACCTCTAGATGAGCAATGTCCCCCTCTATCTCAAGTATTTCGACGTGGTACTTTACGCCGTTAATGGTGTAGGAATAACTTTTCATTAGGTTTTATCTTCCTTTTTTATCGATTTATCTTATTTGCGACGACGCAACTCAGGTTGCTGGCGGAGCGAATATATCTTTGAGCTCCATGGTGAGTAGCGGCGCTGTGTAGGCTTGATTGTAATGACGCTGCTCTCATCATCGTGCTGGCTTTGCTTCGCCTCGTATAGGGCTAGCGCGATAGCTGCATAGACGCCAGCTGGTACATCGAGTCGCTCTTCAGCCTCCTCCTCTGATACTCCAGCGGCTTTGGCAGCTCGCTTACGCTCACTACGGATGTTGTATTTACCCACGTAGTTGAAAGCTATGTAGAGTATTAGAAGTGCGATGAACACAACTGACATGGCGATGATCGTCATCACGACACCTGTCGGGTCGTGCTTCTGGAACTCCTCCAACCTGTTAGCATTGAGCTCCGAGATGTTATTGTAGTCTCTCGGTGTTGGGAGTGCTACGACACCCCACTCCGCTTTCCCGTCGTTGAGCCTTGCGTAGCTCTGGTCTGCTGGGATGCTAGCTGGGATCGTCACTTGGTCTATCAAGCTCTTGCCGTCACCCTCAAATAGGTAGATTGTGCTCTCGCTGCTCGGGTCGAGCTTGAGCCCAGAGTGGAAGGTCCCTAGCTCCGAAGCCCCATCTAGGTAAAGGACACAAAACTGATAGGGAGATATGATCGTGCCCTTGTTTGCCCCTTGGATTGGATACTTCTTAGGGTTATTTAAGTCGTCTGTGAGATACATGCCCCCAACATTGATTGTCGCAGCTGAGGGGTTGTAAAACTCGATCCATGCTACACGGTTACCGTATTCATCGATGATCCCCTGCTGGTTGTCCAGAAGTATCTCATTGATACGTAGCGCTCGATTGACTCCATACGATAGGGTGGTAGTGCCACCTACCATAAGTGCGAGTAACAGTAGTCTTAGTAGTTTAATGTTTGCTCTATTCATAGACAGCTACTAACCAATGGTGATGATTGTACTACCCTCAGGCACGCTCTCTCCCTCAGCAACTCCAACGGAGAGCACCTTGCCACTCAGTGGCGCTTTGAGGTCGTTCTCCATCTTCATTGCCTCTAAGACGGCTACTTTTTGCCCTTTCTCTACGCTATCACCCGCTTTCACAAGTATCTTCACTATGACTCCGGGGAGCGGAGCTATGACAGGACTTCCGCCGCTACTCTGCGTAGGAGCGCTTACAGAGGGGGGGTCCTCCGGAGCCGGAGCTGGAGTAGGCGCACTCTCCTTAGCTGGAGTTTGCTCTACTGTTGCTCCCTTCTCCTTAAGCTGAGCCACGTATCTCTCACCATTTACCTCTAGCGTAATGGCTTTCTCTCCCACTTCTACAACGTTTACCTTGTAGTCGTTGCCATTTACGGTGTATTCAAAGTTCTTCATTTCTTCAGTATTAAAATGGGAGCAGTTAGTTTTGTCCTGGCAATCTCCTTAGTGTCAGATGCTTCGCAGACCAAGGAGAGCGCTGATTAGAGCTGCCACCCAGAGAGAGCTTTCCCTGAGCATCGCGCGAGTCGAGGAGTTCATACAGTAGGTCTCCTATCGCGGTACAGATCTCACGAGTCGTTGCAGTATCGCTCTTAGCCACCTGGCTCACCTCTACCTCTCTCTCATCCGAGTGAAAGAGTTCATAGAGTGCTGCAGCAATGGCGACCTGCACCTCCTGGTTCATCTTATTCTCCATTTCTACTCCTTTCTCCTCTCTTTATAGTGGTACGTTGTCGTGCTTCTTAGCAGGGTTGATTACCTTCTTGTTCTGCAGCTGACGCAGTGCACGGACGATGCGGAAGCGAGTGTTACGGGGCTCGATCACGTCATCGATGTATCCGTATGAAGCAGCGTTGTATGGGTTGGCAAATGCCTTGCGGTACTCAGCCTCCTTTTCTAGCTGAGCCTGAGCCTTGTCCTCTGCTGCAGCGATCTCCTTTGCAAAGATGATCTCAGCTGCACCACTCGGGCCCATCACTGCGATCTCAGCTGTAGGCCATGCGAGATTGATGTCACCATGTAGGTGCTTAGAACTCATCACGATGTATGCACCACCGTAAGCCTTACGTAGAATTACTGTCACCTTGGGCACTGTAGCCTCGCCAAACGCATAGAGTAGCTTAGCCCCGTGCGTGATGACACCATTGTACTCCTGTCCAGTACCTGGTAAGAAACCTGGCACGTCTACGAGTGTCACGAGTGGGATGTTGAAGGCATCGCAGAAGCGCACAAAGCGAGCAGCCTTTCTAGAAGCATTCACGTCGAGCGAACCTGCCTTAGACCTTGGCTGGTTGGCTACCACACCCACGCTCTGCCCACCAAAGCGAGCAAAGCCGACGATGATGTTGTCTGCGAAGTCGCGGTGTACCTCTAGGAATTCCCCATCATCCACGATACGACCGATCACCTCATACATGTCATAAGACTTGTTGGGGTTTTCTGGGATGATCTCATTGAGGTAGTCGTCACGGCGCTCTATTGGGTCATCCGAAGCGTACATCGGTGCTTCCTCGAGGTTGTTAGAGGGGATAAAGCTCAGGAGGTGTCTCACCAGCTCCAGACCCTCTACCTCTGTCTCGACTGCGAAGTGTGCCACACCGCTCTTGCTGGTGTGTACAGATGCACCTCCCAGCTCCTCTTGAGTCACATCCTCATAGGTAACGGTCTTAACTACCTTAGGACCAGTGAGGAACATATAGCTAGTCCCCTGAGCCATGATGATGAAGTCGGTCAGCGCCGGAGAGTATACTGCACCACCAGCACACGGACCAAAGATTGCGGAGATCTGCGGGATAACACCTGATGCCATGATATTGTTTTGGAAGATCTCTCCGTATCCTGCTAGAGCGTTGACCCCCTCTTGTATACGAGCTCCTCCCGAGTCGTTGATGCCGATGACCGGGGCACCCATCTTCATGGCTTGCTCCATCACCTTGCTGATCTTCTTAGCATGCATCTCACCGAGTGCACCACCTATTACGGTGAAGTCCTGAGCGTAGATGTATACGAGTCGCCCATCAATGGTACCGCTACCAGTGACTACTCCGTCGCCTGCAAACTTGGTCTTCTCCAGCCCGAAGTTGGTAGAGCGGTGAGTGACAAACATATCCATCTCCTCGAAGCTATCCTCATCCAGAAGCATCTGGATGCGCTCGCGTGCAGTGTACTTACCGCGAGCGTGCTGCTTCTCTATCCTCTTCTCTCCACCCCCTAGCCGAGCTTCTTTTCTCTTTTCTATCAGCTCCTGTATCTTCTCCAGTTGTGTGCTCATATCTTTATCTTATCTATTGATTTCTCTTGTCACTCTTACTTCTCCTCCTTGGGAGAGCAGCAAAACTCCGTCAGCACGCGACCTGTGGACTTTGGATGAAGGAAGGCGATCTCTAGCCCCTCTGCACCTTTGCGTGGGTGCTGGTCGATGAGACGGATGCCCTTCTCCTCAGCCTCGCGGAGCGACTCCTCGGTATCCTTCACGGCAAAAGCTATGTGATGGATGCCCTCGCCACGCTTCTCTAGAAAGCCTGCTACAGTACTGTCAGGACCGGTAGGCTCTAGGAGCTCGATCTTTGTGTCGGTATCTCCGATGCGGAAAAAGGCGGTCTTCACCTTCTGATCCTCTACGGTCTCTATGTTGTAGCACTTCATGCCTAGGATTCCTTCAAAATAGGGTAGGCTCTCTTCGATGCTGTGTACGGCTATTGCCACGTGTTCTAAGTGTGAGATATTCATAATCGTAGTTCTTTTTTATGTTGTTATTATATTTTGTTATTTCCTTTCAGGTCATGGGTCCGATATAGTCGGTAAGGTACCACAGTCCATCATTCAGTCGCTCAAAGACAAACTCCTGCTCCATCTCAGAGTTGAGCCACCCTGTGCAGAAGCTGGCACTGTCTGCCTCGACATCGAGCCATGAAGCAAAGAATCCGGTGGAGTCCGGCTCCAGGATGGTAAAGGTACACTTCCTGATCCCTGGCTGCTCCACCTCTGGCAGGCGTACCTTGCAGCGTGCTTCTTGAAACTCCTTATCCTCCGAAAAGCGCACTATGAAGTCCTGCAGTGCTTCCTCGCCCTTATTGCAGGGCGCCTCTGGGTCTAGAAAGATAGCGTTGCTCTCATTGTATCGGACAAAGCTATTCTGCTCCGCCAGCTTGTCGCTGCCTTGTTGGTGCATCATCTGCTCCGCCTCTTCGAGAGATATGGTCTCTTGGGTGGTTTCCCCCTGTTCAGAGCTGCCCTCTGACTTCTTGCCACTCTTCTCGTCATTGCATGCTGTGAGCGCCAGCATGGCGAGGAGTGCTATGTATGAGAGCCGTGTGATGAGTTTGGTGCCGAATTCTGACATTTATGTATCCTGACCGTTATCCGAATTCCTTCGCAAGTTACAATATTTTCACCTCTTATCAAAACAATTAGTGCGTTATCACAATATATTGCTCACCTTGCGATCCTACTCTATAACGCTGGAGTGGGTATCGGCTGGGACCTGAGGTGGGGTGCCCAGTCCCCATGGCTAGGTCGTACACCGAGCCGCACTTGGGGCACTTGGTCGTCAATAGCTCGTCTCCCTTTCCCTCGCGTGGTACCGTAGCGACTACCGAGGGCAGGTCGTACGGACAGATGAGGTCGTAGGCAAAGTAGGGGAGCTCCCCACCGCTGGCTGCAAAGCCATGCACCACCACAACTCCAGCACACCCCACATACTCATCGGCTATGCGAGGGGCAGTGATGGCGATGAGCGAGAAGGGCTCCACCAAGTGGTGCTCTGCACCGTAGAGATTCAGGATTAAGTGCACAGGAGCGTAGGGGACTACGTGCTGCTCCTCTGGGTGCTGACGTCCGTCACATGCCCCAAGTAGCGAGCACAAGAGTACCAACGCAAGTCCTAGCCCTGACCATCTCCGGAGGAGCCTCATGGTGCTATTAGGTCTGCTTTACTCCTTACTTCTCCCTAAGAAGCGGTCTACATCCAGCTCCTCCATCATGTCAGCAAGCTTCTCCATTGCTGGCTCCAGCTGGTTCGATACCATGCCGGCGAGAAAAGAGGGGATATTAGCATCAACCGATACTTGCCCCTTAGTGGTCTCGGGTGTCTCCTCGTTTAGGCTGATGCTGATCTCCAAAGGCACGGGCGACTGAGTGCCGGTGTAGCGTATCAGGTTGGGCTCTATCGCTTCGGTGCGAGTGAGCACCACCTTGCCCACCATCTTGGCATTAAAGGAGAGCGCATCATCGGTGACCTGTATTTCCTTGGCTGGGAGTCCGCTCTTGTCGACGGACGAGAGGAAATGCTCTGCCGAGCGGGGGCTCTTAAATAGCTCGTATACGCTCTTGATGTCCTTCTTGATGATAAAAGGGCGACTGCTATAGTTCTTCATAACTGTCTCTTCGTCTTATGGTTGTCTACTTACCCCATTCAGAGGGGTTCTTGCGCCACTCCCTAAGGGTTTCCAGTTGGTCGCTTGTCACGTAGCCCGTCTCGCTAGCTGCCTCGATTACCGCATCGTAGTTGGAGAGTGTGTAGAGCGACAGTCCAGCCTGCTCAAATGCCTCCTCTGCCACCTTGAGCCTGTGGGTGTAAATCGCCACCATTCCCAACACCTCCACTCCGGTCTGTCGGAGTGCGGTTACTGCGCTAAGGCTGCTGCCACCGGTGGAGATCAGGTCTTCGACCACAACCACCTTGGCACCCTCTTCGATGCGACCCTCGATCTGGTTTTGCATGCCGTGGTCCTTTGCTTTAGCTCGGATGTACGAAAAGGGCAACCCTAGCTCGTCTGCGACGAGTACGCCAGGGGCAATGGCACCGGTGGCTACTCCGGCTATGGCTGTAACTTCGGGGAATTTCTCCTGAATTAGCTTTGCGAGTGCTCCCTTGATGTGCGTACGGATCTCCGGATAGGAGAGGGTCACTCTATTATCGCAGTAGATGGGGCTCTTCCATCCTGAAGCCCAGGTGAAGGGCTCCTCCGGACGTAGCTTCACTGCTTTTGCCTTAAGTAGGTCGTTTGCGATGAGGTCTTTAGTCGGCTTCATATTTCACTCTTATGTCATTAGTATTCATTTCTCCTCAAAAGTACCATTTTTGTGCCATATACTTAAGGTTTAGCCGTATGATCGTCTCTTCGGATGGGCAATGCATCTCGAAAAATGTGTGGCAAGGACAACCCTATGACCCCTCTTGGGTGTCATTATCTATTATCAAAAAGATCGTGAAGTGCCGTGCTCGTCGTCCGAAACTTGGCTATCAAGGGCTCCCACTATGAACCTTCTATTGGCGCGGGGTCGGAGGTGGGTGACTAGCGAGCTCCGAACTCAAAAAATCTAAGTTGGGAACTTCGGTGTATCTAAGTTGGGAACTTAGACAAATCGAAGTTCGGAACTAAAATTTATCGAAGTTCCGGTCTCCGTGTTGTTGATCGCATTATATCCGTTTTATTAAGGCTGGATCGGTCTTTTGTGTAAGAGTGGAAGGTTAGATCTGCCCATTCTCAACCTGTAGTGCCACACGCTCGATGGCGGCATCCTCTGGCACATTGGCTGGGTCGTACTCGGTCTTAAGCGTGGCACCGAAGAGTCCGGCAAAGAAGTTCCAAAACGACGCTGTGAATCCTCCCAGGTAGGCATCTATCAGCTCGTAGCTTGAGGAGCTGGTCTCTCTTGTGATCAACTTAAGGAGTAGCTTGCCTTGTGTGAAGGTGAGTTTTTTTAGCTCTGGCATGTACTGGTCGTAGAGCTCTTTTTCCATCCTCCGTAGGTGCTTCTGGCGTGCTCTATCGGAGGGTAGTGTCTCCATGTACTCATAGGTCTCGAGGAGTGTGCTGGAGACGATCTTGGCGTAAGGGAGGGTGCGCTTGACGTCGCGTACAAGGCGGGTGTAGGCGACACGCTCTTGGGCGTTATTGAAGTACAATGGTCTGAAGACGTACAGTGTACGGAGGGTAGAGGTGGGTATTGTGTCGCCATTCTCTACCACGGCTCTTACCATGATGCCCTTGCTATTTTGTTTTGCTCTGCCTTGTGTAGACTGCGCAGAGACGAAGCCACTTGAGCCCACTTCTCCTGCGACTAGAAGGAGTAGGAGCCCGAGTAGGAGCCTTGAATGGAGGCGTTGTGATGTCGCTCTGCGTGTCATCTTGTTTTTGTATAAAACCTATAGCCTAGTGTGATCGCAAATATACAGGATTTACCTATCGTAAGGTATAGATCGATCGAAGGTTACGCATCTTCAACGCACTTTAACCATTTATAAATAATTGTTCTTTGATTACCCATTTTCTATAAGTTGATTTAACGCTGAAGTTTATTATATCCAAGACGGAATTATTAAGTTTGCGTGAAGTGCCTACTTTAGCATATTGTACAAAAGAGTGCTTTGAGGTAGTAGCGCGCTAGATATATAAATATTAGACTTTAATTGGGTATTGATATGATTGATTATTTGAAGACTATTTTTGCAATTGGTGACTACATTACAATTTCTACATGCGAGGGAAAGATTGATGGGTATGTAGAGGCTTTTGGTGGTGACTTCTTGGTATTGAAGAGCCATGAGGGTGATATTGTAGGTATTAAAGAGGATCTGATCGTCTCCTTTTCTAAGCAAGCAGAGCGGACGACAGCCACTGAGGAGGTGGCTGTTACCCCTACGGTGGAGGAGCCAAAGGTGACGCCGGTCTTTAAGCAGTTTAAGCCAGGTGATAAGATCCCTTTAGAGGAGCTGAAGCAGAGAGATCCAGAGCTAGGTCGGAGCTGGCGCATACAGCAGAAGCGCAATGAGTATAGGCAGGCGCAGATAGATGCTACCGAGAGCGCAGTCAAGGAGGCACTGGAGAGCGGTAGTGAGGAGCTGAAGCAGAAGCTAGAGCCGATGGGAGCTATTGTGGAGCTGACTCCTTCGTTTCAGTTTGCTTTTATCGACGATATAGAGACGGGCGACCGTCGTTATTTTAACCGTGCGGACATCGTGGATCCCGCTCTCTATGAGGCTTCGGGCGAACAAATAGAGGTGGTCTATGAGAGAACTGCCAATCATAAGGGCCCGGCATCGAGGTCGATCTTCTACCCTGGTACAGTGGAGGATATCCTCCATGTGGTGGAGCGCCAGCTAGAGCGTAAGGATCTCTTTAGGATCCAGCGTCTTCTGGAGGTGGCACATGAGGTCTTGCCGGACAATAAGCTGGTAGAGCAGGTCTTGGCAGCTACCAGGCAGGGGCGTGCGGATCATCGCAACGACTGGCAGAGCGGCAATGGATATCAGCCACATGACCGATCTGGGCAGCAAGATAGCCTATACCGGGAGGCGCGTACCCACCTGACGAGGAGGGAGTATGGCGAAGCCCTAGAGTACTACCAAAAGGCTATCGCTATCGGTGAGCGTGTGGTCAATAGCATCAAGGAGTCTACTCAGGCTTACATCTCTATGCACGCGCAGGAGCAAGACGAAGAGAAGCGTAAGGAGCTGCGTGAGAAGGGACTACACTTCATCGAAGAGCACCGTGCCGATCTGCCCGATGATATGAGTACGCTCTTCACGCTGGAGAATGTCTATTTTGCCCTTGGTGACTACAGCAAACACCGTGAGATCGTAGACCGCATCATCAGTGATAGTGAGGAGCATGAGGATTGGGCGAGGTATGTATTTTACCAGAATAAGTCTGCCCAGAGCTTTATGCGCATCGGAGACCTTGCCTCAGCTGCAGTGGCAGTGGCAAAGGGTCTGGAAGTCGAGGCGAATAACCCACACCTTCTGCGGACTCAGCACTCGATTGAGCAAGCAGGTGTGGAGCCACAACAGGAGGAGAGCGATGAGGGCACTGCCGATGAGGCGAGTGATCCATTTTCAAAGTACTACTAAGTATGAAGAAAAGGACACGGATAGTCCTCTGGCTATTGCTCGGACTGCTCTTGGTGCTGGGAGGAGGTGCCTACTATGCCTACCATAGATGGGCAAAGGAGCCAGGCTTTAATCTAGGTGAGGAGCAGTCCGCAAAGTGGCTCTACATCTACCCTGATGCTACCTGGCAGGCTGTAGTAGACAGCATAGAGATGAGAATGGATGCGCCTCTTGCTGGTGATCTGAGGTTTTTGCTGGAGAAGAGAGCCAGTGAGGTGGTGCCACCTGTGGGTGCCTACCGTATCGAGTATGGGCTGACCACTAGGGCGATTTACAACCGGCTGGTGTACGGGGTACAATCTCCTGTGCAGCTGACCTTTAACTCAGCCCGTCTGCCAGGGACGCTCTGGAAGAGGATGTCTCGGCATCTCCTCGCCGATAGTGCAAGTATTGCGGAGGCGATGACCGACCAGAAGCTGCTGAAGGAGCTGGGGGTGGAGGATAGCACCTTTGCATACCGTGTATTGCCCAATACATACGAGGTTTATTGGGACATCACTCCAAGAGAGCTCATGATGCGACTCGAGAAGGAGTACCAGCGCTTTTGGAACGACGAGAGACGGGTGCAGGCGGAGGTGGTAGGTCTGACCCTAGATGAGGTGGTGAACCTTGCCGCTATTGTGCAAGAGGAGAGTGCAAAAGCGGATGAGTACCCAATGATTGCAGGGCTTTATCTCAACCGTCTGAGGATCGGGATGCCACTGCAGGCGGATCCGACCATCAAGTTTGCCTTGCAGGACTTCGGTCTGAGGAGGATCTTGCACAGACATCTGAAGGTGGATAGCCCCTACAACACCTACCTCCATGCCGGTCTCCCACCGACGCCTATACGTATCCCCTCGATCAGCGCTATAGATGGTGTGCTTAATGCAGTGGATCATAATTACATATACATGTGTGCTAGGGATGACTTTAGTGGCTATCACGCCTTTGCTGCCACCTACTCAGAGCACATGAAGAACGCTCGGAAGTACGCTAGAGCTCTGGACGCGAGAAATATAAAGTGAGATGAAGATCAAGGAGTTATTGCAACACCTGGAGCAGCACTACCCATTGGCGCTGCAGGAGTCGTGGGACAACTCAGGACTGCAGTTGGGAGATCCGGAGCAGGAGCTCTCGGGTGTCCTGGTCGCCATTGATGCCACTGAAGCAGTGATAGAAGAGGCTCTGGAGCACGGTTGTAACCTAATCGTGACCCACCATCCTCTGCTCTTCCACCCGCTGAAGCGCATCTCAAATCGTACTTACGTAGAGCGTACTGTGCAGATGGTGCTAAGAAACGACCTTGTCTTATACGCAGCGCACACCAATTTGGATAATAGTCCGCGGGGGATCAATGCCTATTGGGGTGAGCGCATGGGGCTACAAAACATGAGAGCGCTGGCACCGCTTGAGGGGCATCACTACAAGGTGGTGACCTACATCTCGGAAGGTAGCGCCGACGAACTTAGAAGAGCGCTGATGGAAGCAGGGATAGGACGACAAGGGCAGTACGATGGCACCTCCTTTTCCGTTCGAGGTGAGGGGCGTTTTCGTCCGCAGTCAGGTGCTCACCCACATGTAGGAGAGCAGGGTGTGTGGCACATGGAGCCGGAAGTGATGGTCACCTCTCTTTGTGCTAAGGTGGATCTCGCGCGTGCCTTGCATGTAATCCGCAAGGTACATCCATACGAGGAGCCTGCGATAGATGTGGTGCCTATTATGCACCAAGACCCGAACCTAGGCGGAGGAGTGGTGGGGGATCTGCCTGAGCCAGTGGCGCTGGAGGAACTCTTTGACCGCATGAAAGCGTGGCAGCCCATACACTCCATCGCTCACAGCAAGGTACTGAAAGATCCGGTGCAGCGCATAGCGTACGGTGGCGGAGCGTGTAGGGAATACATCCATGCTGCGGCCTCCGCTGGTGCTGACCTCTTTATTACCGGAGAGGCGAAGTACAACGATTATTATGATGCGATGGACCTCGTGACGCTTGTTACTATAGGGCACTATGAGTCCGAATACCTCTCTGAGGATATTTTGTACAACACCTTGTCGCAAAAAAATGGTACATTTGCAGTTCGGAGAGCCAGTAGCTCGATGAATCCAATATCATATCGCTAACGAATGCATTTCAAAAGGACTAAGTCATGGCTAAGAATATAAGCGAAGCTAATGCCAAAGAACTCTCTATCAGAGAGCGTTTGAAGGCACTGTATCAATTGCAGATCGTCTCTTCTAAGATCGATCGTATCCGCACCATTCGTGGGGAACTCCCACTCGAAGTTCAGGAGTTGGAGGACGAGTTGGAGGGTAGAAAGACGCGCTACCATAAGATGGAGGAGGAGTGCGAAAAGCTACAAGAATTCATCGAGCAGAATCAAGAGCGAATCCGAGTTACCAAGCAAAAGATCGAGAAGTACGAGGTGGAGCTCAATGAGATCCGCAACAACCGAGAGTACGACATGATCTCAAAGGAGCTCGAAAACCAGAAGCTCGACGTACAGCTCTACGAGAAAGAGATCAGCGAAGATCAAGCTCGGATCGAGCATATTAAGGGGGAGATGGCGCTATTGATGGATGAGACCAAGGAGCGAACTGAGATCCTAGAGATGAAGCACAAGGAGCTCGACGAGATCATTGCTGAGACCAAGCAGGAGGAGGATGAGCTGCAAGAAGAGGCTAAGAAGCTAGAACCGCTGATCGAACCTCGCGTCTTGACTGCCTTTAATAGGACACGCCACGCTACTCACAATGGGCTCGCCGTCGTTACTGTAGAGGATGAAGCGTGCCTCGGATGTTTTAATAAGATCCCACCCCAGACGGTGCTTGACCTAAAGGCACACCGCAAGATCATTACTTGTGAGTACTGTGGTCGCATCTTGGTTGATCCCGAGCTTGCTGTCGAGGCAGAAGAGTCTCTAGAGCTCTAATGCTCCTATTCCCCACGCAGGGAGTTTTAGTTCAGAGCGAAGGGAGTTCTATTCTGCCGAGAGGTGAGTTCTGGTCAAGGGACGTTGATCAGCTTATGAACTTGCAGGGAGAGACGCCATCGGGGATCTTTCTCGATGAAGTCAAGACAAAGCGCCAAGTGCTCTGGTCTGTACTCTTCCCTCACTCGCTCTTTACCTAAGAATATAGGCGACACAAAATAATGCTCCGCGGGCGGTAGCTCTTCTATCGCTGGCGGAGTCTCTATTTCTGCACCATAGGGGTAGCGGAGCTCTCCAATCGTGCGATTGGCAAAGGTCTTTCGCAACACCTCCAGTCCTACCTTCGGGCTACAAGAGATATAGTCAATCCCCTTCGGAGGTGTGATGGTACCATTGGTCTCTATCGCTTGCGTGTAGCCGAGAGCTTTGAAGTGAGCTACCACCTCCTCCGTTAGTTGAAGCGTCGGCTCCCCACCTGTCCAGATGAGGAAACGGCACCCCAGAGCCTCGACCCTGCGTGTTATCTCCTCCAGAGACATATCAATACCGTGGCGCCACTCCGTATCGCAGTACCAGCAGTTCAGGTTGCACCCTGCCAGACGTACGAAGGTCGCCAGGCGCCCGGTGTTGGCTCCCTCGCCTTGAATTGACTTAAAGATCTCTACGACCCTCATTCCACAAAAGCCGAAGCTGAGCACTTGCGCGTCTCCTCTACCCGACAGTGGGTCAGTCGACAGCCGTATGGCTCTAGGAGCGTTGGCGCGACCTCCTCTACGAGGTAGTTGGCAATCTGCTCAGCAGTGGGATTAAAGGGGATGACCACGAGACTCTCAGCCGAGACCTCCTTAAGAGCAGGTAATAGCGGATCCTCCTCCCAGATCAGGAAGCGATGATCCCACGTATCCTCTAGCCATCGGCATAGGGTCTTCTTGATGACGCCAAAGTCAAGCACCATCCCGAGATCGTCGAGCTGATCTGCATTCGCCTCCACTCTAAAGTGGATCCTATAGTTATGACCGTGCAGTAGGCGGCACTTCCCACCATGCCCTACTACACGATGACCGCACGATATATCGTGGTACCTCTCTGCACTTATCCTACTGCTCATACTTAGTCGTATCTTCTATCCCAGCCTCCCGCATCGCCTCTTTTCGCTCCACACAAGTGGCGCACACTCCACACTGTATCTCCCCACCTTTGTAACACGAGTAGGTGGTGCTGTAGTCCAGATTAAGTCGCTTCCCGATCTTAGCTATCTCGCCCTTAGAGAGCTGAGTGTAAGGAGCTAAGAGCGACACATGATCGTATGTACCTGCTTGCATGGCGCCATCCATAGCTTTTATAAAGTCGGAGGTGCAGTCCGGATAGATCGCATGATCGCCCGAGTGGTTAGCTATGAGCACCTGCTTCAGCCCTCGACTCTCTGCCACCCCACAAGCCATGGAGAGCATGATGCCGTTGCGAAACGGCACAACCGTTGACTTCATGTTCTCCTCACCGTAGCTACCCTCGGGTATCTGCTCAGCGCCCTCAAAGAGGGAGGAAGAGAGCAACTCCCTGAGGAGCGTTAGCCGTACTACGATATGCTCGATCCCTAACTCTTGGCAGTGCCACTTGGCACACTCTATCTCGCGAGCGTTGTGGTTGCTGCCGTAGTCAAACGTAATAGCCAGTGCTATTTGTTGCTGGTAGTCATGGAGCAAGGTCACACTGTCCATGCCACCAGATAGTACAATGATAGAATCTTTCTCCATCTCTGTCTAAAGTTTAATAGCCTACAGGTCACCGAAGTATAGGACTTCGATGACCTGCGTGGCTCTATACTACTAACTCTCCTTAGTCAACCGGGTGATAGCGGACAAATGCCTCTATCGCCTCGTAAGAGGCAAGACCAAGCTGACGGTATAGCTCTGCAGTGGCACGGTTACGGTCCTCTGAGCGTTGCCAGAAGAGGCGCTCGTCGTCGCCTAAGAATGGAGCACTCTCCATCTGTGACTGGTGCTTGAGGATGCTATTCCTCTTAAAGCGGAGCTGCTCCGGGCTCATCGGCACTGCCATCTCTATGTGGTCGATCTCCCACTCAGCCCAGGCACCGCGATACATCCATATCCAGCAGTCCTTAAACCACTCCTCATGCTTCACCTGGTCGATTGCGGCAAATGCGGCATCGAGACATACCTTGTGCGTACCGTGAGGGTCAGCTAGGTCGCCGGCGACAAAGATCTGGTGCGGCTTTACCTCATGGAGTAGGTCGATGATGATATTGATGTCCTCCTCGGTGAGGTCGCCCTTCTTGATCGCTCCTGTCTCGTAGAATGGCAGGTTGAGGAAGTGCACATGATCCTCCTCCACTCCAAGGAAGCGACATGCGGTGCGCGCCTCCTCTTGGCGGATGGTGCCTTTCATAAATCTCACCTCTGGGATCTCCACAGAGCCCTCCTCCTTCTCGTGCAGGAGGAAGTGGCGGAGCTTCAGAGCGTGCTCCATGATGGGGCTCTCCTCCATGTTAAGCTCCTTGGCGACATTGCGTAGATAGGAGAGATAGCGGATCACCTCCTCGTCCCCTACGGCGATGTTACCTGAAGTTTGGTAAGCTATGTGTACATCGTGCCCCTGCTCCACTAGGCGATGAAATGTCCCACCCATTGAGATCACGTCATCATCGGGGTGAGGGCTAAAGATCAAGACACGCTTTCTCTCGGGCACTGCACGCTCGGGGCGGTTGGAGTCGTCAGAGTTGGGCTTGCCCCCTGGCCATCCGGTGATGGTGTGCTGTATGTCGTTGAATATCTTGATATTTACATCGTAAGCAGAGCCATACACTGCAAGCAGATTGCCGAGCTTATGGTCGATGTAATCATCATGCGTTAGCTTCAGGATCGGCTTCTCGGTCTCAAGGGAGAGCCAGCAGACTGCACGACGGGTCAGTTGGTCAGTCCACTGCATGTTGTCTGTCACGATCCATGGGTGTCTGATGCGTGTCAGCATATCCGCAGCCTGTAGGTCAGCATATATCTGTACATCATCATGGAGTTGAAAGAGAGAGGCAGGACACATCTCTGAGGGCTTATCCTCGACGATCCTTTTTAGCATATCAGCCTTAGCATCACCCCAAGCAAGCATCACCACTTTCTTCGCTTTCATCACATCTTTCAATCCGAGTGTGATTGCAGTATTGGGCACGTTGTCTTGGTGGTTAAAGCTATTGGCAGCCTCCTTGCGTGAGGTCTTGTCGAGTACTGCCAGCCCTGCACCAGCATTGGCAGATGTACCAGGGGCATTCATGCCGATGGAACCACGGCGCCCTATCCCTACGATCAGGCAGTCGATGCCACCCAGCTCTGCGAGCGTCTCCTCTAGCTTCCTTGCACTACGCTCGATCGCATCTTGCCCTACCGTAGCATCAAAGTAGTGGATATTGCTCTCAGGTATGTCGACATGCTTGATAAACTCCTCTCTAAGCTCTGCTAGGACACCCACAGAGGTATCCTTGAGTGGGTAAAACTCATACATCGGGATGAGGTGGACGTTCTTAAACGAAAGACCCTCCTCCTTATGGCGCTTCACCAGCTCTTGCAGTACAGCGATGGGGCTATGCCCACCTGAGATGGCGATTGTGTAGTGCTCGCCTTCGCTAGCGTGGGAGCGGATCTCAAGAGAGAGGTTATCTACAATGACTTTTGCCGCCTCCTCCTTGGTCGGATAAATGTCGGTCGGTATTCGCTCCTTGCTCGTGAGGATCTGCTCTTCAAATGCGTTGAGAGGTCTATAAAGACGCTCTTCGACGTGTGTCAGAGCTACTTGCGAACTGAGATTATAACGTATCATGTCTGTTTTTGATATATGTTTGGTTTTGTGGATTCCGTAAATTCCTCTGTCGCATAAAGATACTCAAAACATTTCTTAGTCTACCCTATTTGTAGAGATTTTTTAGAATAAATACCATTTGCGACTGGGTGTGCTATACAAATACTCTTAAACCTTAGAAAATAGTGTCAGCGGTTCGTCTATTGTCGGTCTTTGTGAGCAGATCGTTTGCCCTTCTATCGGTTGAAGTGCTCGCGGTGTCGCACTCTCCATGTCTTATATGTTGGGCTGTGAGAGTTGCATATTTAGACTTTGTGGATATTATAATGTATGCCAATGCAGAGGGTCGTCGGTTGTTTGGGAAATCAAAGTTGGGTGAGAGGAGCATGCTATAGGAAGTGTTTGTCAGTGCGAGTTTGGAGCTGAGCGCAAAATGACTTCCGAACTCAGAAAATCTAAGTTCCCAACTTCGATCGATCTAAGTTCCGAACTTCGACAACTCTAAGTTCCCAACTCGGATCGCATTAAGTTCCGATGTCAGAATTATCGATCCTTCGAGGGCGCTTTTTGGTACCCTTGAGTATCACTTTTCTATAAGAGCCGATGTGAGATGCCACCGATAGCCTACTAGAGGAGGTGTGCCAGCGGATGATCGCCCTGTGTGAGGGTGAGGTAGACCGGGTCGTCACTGCCTGTCACTCTCGCCCGCTCCGATACTTCCAGCGCAGGGATAGCCACGACCTCATCTCCTACTTTGAGGACGGGGCAGTGGGGGCGATAGGAAGAGGGAATGCCCTGCTCTTTGAGGTAGTCAAAGAGGAGCTTCCGCCCCCGTTTCATACCAAAGGGGATGAAGTAATCCTCTTTATTGGCTTGGCGTAGCTCCAATCCTCCGTCGAGGAGTGCTCTGGGGATGCGGAGTGTGCCACCGTTCTTATTGAGGACGAGATTTCCCAGCCTGCCCAATGGGTAACTGCCGAGTGTAGAGATGCGCTGTGGGGTAAGTGGAGGGAGGGGTGCGAGGAGATAGAGGTACTCGCGAAATAGTTCTAGCGCTCTGCCATCGGTAGGTGTGGGGAAGACCTTGCCACTCCTAGTAGTATCGTAGAGAATATCCTCGACCTGCTGGGAGGTGTAGCCTAGGGGCTGGAGCAGTCGGAAGAGCAGTAGATCGGCATGCGGATCCTCGTAGATCCCTTTGAGAGAGAGGCGTTGCTTATCCTCCTCCCACCGCTCTTCTCTAAATGCCCTCACCCGCTCCTCGACAATCTCTTGCTCTTGGCGGAAGATCTCCATGCTCCTCAGCGTGGAGGTGATGAATGAGGGGTTGAGCTGCTGTAGTGCCGGTACCACCTGGTGGCGTAGGGCATTGCGCTGATAGATGGTTTGGCTATTGGTCTGGTCCTCGATGTGGGGCAGCTGGTAGTGGTCTAGGTACTTTATGATCTCCTCTCTCGTGGTCTCGAGGAGCGGTCTTAGGATGCCATTGCCAAAATACTCCATACCGCATAGTCCGCTCCCTCCCGTGCCCCTTGTGAGGTTGAGCAGGAGGGTCTCCACTTGGTCATTGGCGTTGTGCCCCACCGCTATGGCTGAGGCGCCGTGCTCCTTTGCCAACTCTCTAAAGAAGCCGTACCGGAGCTCGCGTGCTGCCATCTCGATGGAGAGCCCCCGCTCCTGGGCATATTGCTCTGTCTGAAATCGTCTGACCACCGCTCTAGGCTCCTGCTCGAGTACAAATGCCTCGTCACGGTCGCTCTCTGTACCACGGAGCTGGAAGTTGACATGAGCGACAATCAGCGGTAAGCCGGTGCGCCTCATGAGGTGTAGCAGTGTCATGGAGTCGGCACCCCCACTCACACCCACGACGACGGGGTGGCCTGCTGGGAGCTGCTCCCTGATCCTATCTACTACTCCCTCCAGCATGCTCCTTTAGAATGGGAAGATTACGGGGATAAAGAAGAGCATTACCACAAGGAAGACCAGCTGTAGTGGTAGCCCCACCTTCACGTAGTCCATAAAGCTGTACTTCCCTGCTCCCATGACCATCGCATTGGGTGGCGTAGCAAAGGGGCTGCCAAAGCACATACTAGCTGCAACAGTCACTGATACGAGGAAGGGATAAGGATTGACTCCCATCGTGGTTGCTGCCTGTAGTGCGATGGGGGCAAAGAGGATGGCGGTAGCGGTGTTGCTGATAAACATGGTGAGGAAGGAGGTAGCGATCATGATCCCTGCCATCATGGCGTAGGGGCTGTAATCACCTAGGACGCTGACGGCACCATTGGTGATGTATGCCGAGAGTCCGGTATTCTCCATCGCGATAGCTAGAGGCATCATGGCGGCAAAGAGCACGATGCTCTCCCACTTGATGGCTCTATATGCCTCCTCCACTGTCCTGTAGCATCGACCGAGTACTATGGCTACGGCAGCTAAGAGCACAGATACTACGGGTGGGAGCCAATAGAAGATCATGGAGAGTACCATCAGGAGTAGGATCCCCATCGTATACCTCCCCTTATAGTCACGCGTAACCTTGGCTGCCTCAGTCTCGGGCTGACCGATCACTACGATGTCGCTCTCTAGCCGGCTCATGCGGGCGATATTTTCCCACGTGCCCTGTACAAGAAGCATGTCGCCTCGGAGTATGCGCTCCTCACCGAGCCCCTGTAGGAGGTAATTGTTATTGCGCTGGATCGAGAGGATATTGACACTGTAGTTTTTTCTCAGACCCGACTCCTTGACATACCGGCCTCTAAGCTGTGAGTTCTTAAGCACCACTACCTCGGCAAGTCCTACCTCATCGTACTTAAACTTACCTGCAAACTTGGGCGGTGTCTGCTCCTGCTCTTTGTCGGAAGCGTCTAGGAAGTTGAGCCCTTTCTTCACTGCAAACTGAGAGACATCCTTGAAGTCACCCAGTACGTAGAGCACATCGTCGGCAGTGATCACCGAGTCGGCACTCGGCAAGTGCGGTGTCACAGTCTTTCTGAGGGGGCCATACGACCGGGTGCGGATCTCGACGATAGAGACGCTGTGCTCTGTCGTAAGGTCTAGCTCTGAGAGCTTCTTGCCCACCAGCGGAGAGTTGGGGGTTAGCTCCAGGCGATAGAGGTTGTCGATGACCCGGTACATATTCTGAAGCTCTTGTGGAGACTTCGGACCACTTACCGCTGCACCACTATCATGTCCTTGCTTTTGATCGTCCAAATATTTTTTTGAGAGGGGCCAAAGCATGAAGATGCCTATGACAAACATCACAAGCCCTAGGGGTAGGGTGGAGAAGTAGCTTAGCCCTTTGTATCCGGCGTTGATGAGCGCATCGTGTACGATAAGTGTAGGAGGGGTACCGATGAGGGTCATCATGCCTCCAATACTACCCGCAAATGCCATGGGCATGAGTAGCAGTCGGGAGCTCATCTTGGACTGCTGTGCTACACTGATGACGATCGGCATGAGGATCGCCACCGTACCGGTATTGCTGAGCCCTAAGAACCCACCTAAGACGGTGACCGTGAGCACCATAACGAAGAGCTTGTAGGGGTTGGTGCCGGCAAAGGATAGCACTTTATTGCTGATCTTAGAGGCGATCCCAGTCTTGGTGACAGCCCCACCGACCACAAAGAGCCCTGCGATCATGATCACAACAGAGTTGGAGAAGCCGGAGAGACCCTCCATCGGAGTAACGATGCCGGTGAGTACGAGTGAGAGCATGGAGATAAGTGCCACGATATCAGAGCGTATCTTGCCCCAAACCATCGTGCCAGCAGTGAGGACGATGATCACGAGAGTGATGATCATATCATTGGTAAGTGGACCCATTCTTATATTACCTTCTTGTCTTTTTCTGTTAAAAGTTGTAGCCTAGGAAATATTTCTGCAAAAGTAATAAATTATTTTGACCCGATCTTCCCCTCATATAAGTAAAGGGTTTTTGGTATATTTGTAGTGGGTTATTCTTATATCACATAAAACCAAGACTTTGATGGATCAGAACGATTTGAAGACTCTGCGTGAGGAGTTTGTCATATACAATACCCGAATAAGGGATAAGCAACACTTCGAGCCTAAGCAGCCACCACATGTAGGGCTGTATGTCTGCGGACCGACTGTCTATGGTGATGCGCATCTAGGTCATGCCCGACCGGCTATCACCTTCGATCTGCTCTTCCGCTATCTCCGTCACCTCGGATATAAGGTGCGCTATGTGCGTAATATCACAGATGTGGGGCACCTAGAGCACGATGCCGATGATGGCGAGGATAAAGTAGCGAAGAAAGCGAGACTGGAGCAAATAGAGCCCATGGAGGTAGTTCAGCACTACCTCGTACGCTATCATCGTGATATGGATCTTCTTAATGTCCTGCCACCTTCGATCGAACCTATGGCATCAGGGCATATCATCGAGCAGATACAATTGGTGCAGGAAATCCTTGACGCAGGTTATGCTTATGTCTCAGAGGGTTCGGTCTACTTTGACGTTGCTAAGTATAATAAAGATTACCACTATGGGATCTTGTCGGGTCGCGACGTGGATGAACTCCTCTCCCAAACTAGAGCTCTGGATGGTCAGGATGAGAAGAAAAATAGCGCTGACTTCGCACTTTGGAAGAAGGCGAGCCCGGAGCACATCATGCGCTGGCCCTCACCTTGGAGTGTTGGTTTCCCCGGTTGGCACTGCGAGTGCACTGCAATGGGGCGGAAGTATCTAGGGGATGGCTTCGACATCCATGGTGGGGGCATGGATCTCGTCTTCCCGCACCATGAGTGTGAGATAGCTCAGGCTGTAGCTGCCGAAGGAGAGGAGATCGTAGACCACTGGATGCACAACAACATGGTGACGATCAACGGACAGAAGATGGGCAAGAGTCTCAATAACTTCATCACGTTGGAGCAGTTCTTCAGCGGCGAGCACTCGGCACTCGAAAAGGCGTACGACCCGATGGTTATTCGCTTTTTCATCCTGCAGGCGCACTATCGTTCTACGGTAGACTTCTCCAACGAAGCTCTACAAGCCTCGGAGCGAGGACTGGAACGACTGCATGACGCTCGTAAGGCTCTAGACAACCTGACCCCGGATGAGGGCGCGACGACAGAGCTACCTCAGTTTGCACAGCTCTGCTATGAAGCGATGAACGATGACCTAAATAGTCCACAGGTGATAGCCGAGCTTTTCAACGCCACACGCCTGATCAATAGGGCTCGAAACAAGGATATTGCGCTCACCTCAGTTCAGATAGAGGAGTTGAAGCAGTTGTTTGATCTCTTCTTCTACGATCTATTGGGAATGCTGCCGAGTGGCGCTGAGGCGTCGCACGGACATGCCAAGGCGTTTGAAGAGGCGATGGATCTCTTGCTCAGCATTCGCCAAGAGGCGAAAGACCGAAAAGACTGGGGAACTTCGGATAAGATCCGTGACGAGCTGACCCGCATTGGCTTTGAGGTGATGGATACTAAGAATGGCGCAGAGTGGAAGTTAAAGTAAACATAGATAAGAAAGGAAGTAAAGTTATGGTACAGAAGAGAGTTTGGATAATTTTAGCAGATGGCTTCGAGGAGACCGAGGCGATAGGTACATGGGATGCTCTTAGGAGAGCCGGGATGGAAGGTGTGGAGCTAGTCTCCATCAATGATACGGTCGAGGTAAAGGGGGCACACGGTCTTCTGCTTCAGGCAGATACAACCCTCAATGACCTACCAAGCGACCTAGTCGACGCTGTGGTGCTACCTGGTGGTATGGACGGTGCGAATAACCTCTACGCTCACGAGGGAGTCCGCACGCTCCTCAAGCGCCACCACGAGGCTGGCAGACTGGTAGCTGCTATATGTGCTTCCCCATTTGTGCTGGCACGGATAGGACTACTCGACGGCGTACGAGCTACGATCTATCCAGGTCTGGAGAAGGAGCTTGAGAAGGCAGAAGTAGTCGCTGGTCCTGTCGTCACAGATGGCAACATCATCACCGGAAGAGGCCCTCGATATGCCTTCCACTACGGAGTGGAGATCGTGCGTTACCTGCTAGGCGATAATGCTGCAAATGAGGTAGCGACCGCATTGTTGCTCAAGGAGGTGCTATAACCAATATGGACGTAAGAGTACGTTTTGCACCTAGCCCCACCGGACCGCTACACATAGGAGGGGTCCGTACTGCACTATTCAATTACCTCTTTGCCCGCCACAATAGTGGGACGATGGTCCTAAGAATCGAGGACACAGACAGCAAGCGCTTCGTCCCTGGAGCCGAGCAGTACATCATTGATGCTCTGAGGTGGCTCAATATCGAGATCGACGAGGGAGTAGGCAGTGATGCCCAACCTTACGGCCCCTACCGTCAGAGCGAGCGACGCGAGATATACCGACGCTATGTCAATCAGCTACTCGAGAGCGACAAGGCTTACTATGCCTTTGATACCGTCGAGGAGCTGGAGGGCGCTAGAAAGGAAGACCCTAACTTTAGCTACGATGCCACCACACGCTCCAAAATGCGAAATAGCCTCTCTCTGCCTGCAGAGGAGGTACAGCGACTTCTCGAAAGCGGAGCTAACTATGTGGTGCGCTTCAAGATAGAGCCAAACGAAGAGGTACTCGTGCAAGACCTGATCCGCGGTGATGTCCGCATCAATTCTTCGCAACTCGATGATAAGGTGCTGTATAAGAGCAGCGACGACCTCCCCACCTACCATTTGGCTAATATCGTAGACGACCATTTGATGAAGATCACACATGTGATCCGCGGAGAGGAGTGGCTCCCGAGTGCGCCACTGCACCTCCTCCTCTACAGAGCCTTTGGCTGGGCCGACACCATGCCCTACTTCGCCCACCTGCCACTCATACTCAAGCCGGTAGGTAATGGCAAGCTCAGTAAGCGCGATGGTGACCGTATGGGCTTCCCCGTCTTCCCACTCGAGTGGCACGACCCTGAGAGTGGAGCCATCTCTTCGGGCTATCGCGAGCAGGGCTTCCTCCCAGAGGCGGTGGTCAACTTCCTCGCACTCCTTGGCTGGAACCCTGGCGATGACAGGGAGCTCTTCACCATGGAGGAGTTGTCCGAAGCCTTTACTCTCGAGCGCTGTAGCAAGGGTGGCGCCCGCTTTGACTATGAAAAGGCAAAGTGGTTCAACCACCAGTATATCCAGTCTGCTGATCTCAAGCTCCTTGCCGATTCAGCCCGGGAGGGACTCTCAGCCCTCGGCGCAAATCCGGAGGAGCAGCAGCTCGAGCAAGTCATCGCCACAGTGACAGACAAAGCGCATCTACTACCCGATCTTGTGGAGGAGAGCAGTTACTTCTTCGTGGCACCCAAGACCTTCGATCAGAAAAGCGTCAAAAAGCACTGGAAGGCAGAGACCCCTGAGTATCTCCGACAGATGGCTTCGGTGCTAAAGGAGCTGCCAGAGCCGGTCAGCCCCGAAGCGATAGAGCAAGCTCTCTACCAAAAGATCCAGAGCGAAGAGCTGCCCGTGGGGCGTGTGATGAATGGCATGCGCGTAGCACTCGTAGGGATGGGACGAGGTGCCCGCATACATCAGATCATACATTTGCTTGGCATTCCTGAGGTGCTTCGCCGGTTTGACTACGCAATAGAGCATCTAGGAGACCCGGCATAGGCACTGCGATGGTGATCGTTAGCAGTCACCAGCACCCCTGTCCGATAGGAGTGACACTCATTATATTTGATAAGAGAGGTCATCTACACCTTAATATATAGGCATGACGACTTCTCTTATTTTTAAGTGGTCAAGAAGTCTGAAACCCACGACCAACTCCTTTAGGTAGGATGAAAATCTTAAAATGGTTCGATTGTGTGATAATTCGCACACTCGAACCTCTTTTTATACCCTATCTTTATCTCAGAAATAAGAAATGAAGTAATAATTAAAGATGTGTAGGCTTATGAAGATAGAGAAAAACATAACAACGGTAGGAGAGATCGTAGCTGAGGACTTTGGACATGCAGAGGTGATGAACCGCCACGGCATAGACTTTTGCTGCAATGGCGATGATACGCTCGATGTAGCTGCCAATAAGGTAGGTGCAGACGTAGACCACGTCATCTCTGACATTGAGGCATATAACAAGGGAGGAGTGGGTGGCTCGATTCCCTTTGCTACCTTCCCCAAAGATTTTCTGATCGACTATATCATCAAGATCCACCACAGAGGCACCCGCAGAGATGGGAAGACGATCCTGGACCTCTTTGAGAAGGTGGAGCGCGTCCATGGAGAGCGCCACCCAGAGCTACACGAGGTAAGAGCTCTCTTTACCCAGTCTATGGAGGCGCTGGAGGTGCACCTCGCGAAGGAGGAGCAAGTGCTCTTTCCCCACCTCTACGCCCAGATCGATAATCTCTATCACGAGAGACCTTGGCTGGCGTTTCACTGCGGTTCGGTTGCCGGCCCGATCTCGGTGATGGAGGACGACCACAGCGAAGAAGGGGTGCGAATGCACAAGATCATAGAGCTCACCGATCACTTTAGTGCGCCCGATGATGCTTGCAATAGCTTCAGGCTGTTGTACAGCATGCTTCACGATTTTGCACACAACCTCTTTGAGCACATCCACCTAGAGAATAATATCCTCTTCCCCTGGGCGATCCAAGAGGAGCATAAGGCAATGACACAGGGTTAAGTTTGTTCATTACAACTATTATGTACCAGAGGGCTGACTTCATCACAGTGAGGTCAGCCCTCAATTATGTAGCAAAAGCAACCACCCTCCGGTTGTACAATCACGGAGGTGTATACCTATATAATAGCCCTCTCAAAGGTTAGGAAAATCGGAGACCCCAACTTCGGTCGATCTAAGACCGGAGCTTAGAGTTGTCTAAGTTCCCAACTTAGATGCATCGAAGTTCCGAACTTAGAATTTTTAAGTTCGGAGCCCACCCACCACCGCCTCCCGATCACGCACGACCACACCCTCCTTCGTCCAGACCGTTGTACCCCGAAGTACACCCGTGCCCCCTTGCTGATGGTTGGCTAGGCTGTAGATAAATAATGGGTCCACCCAGTAGTTGAACCATAGTATCCTAGAGAAGGGGCAGGGAGATGTGAGAAAGTGAAGAAAAAGTTTTTCAGCTTTATAGATCTGTATATCAGTTTAGTAGCTCTCCCCCATCCCACTTCTTTGTGATTTTCTTTTGGAAACTATTTGGCGAGTTGAAAAACATTTTCTACCTTTGCAACCGCAAACGAGGAAGTGAGGACATCAGTGGATGTTTAAGTTTTCATCCAAGATAATTTTGCTAGTTCGGAATTTTTGGTACCTTTGCAAAACCGACGCCTAAAAATTGTGCGATGGTATAAAGAGTGGTCATAGACATATTGAGACAAGGACACTACAGTCAAGGACTGTAGTATACAAACAAGTAGTACAAGAGGTTATATTTGATTATAATCTCCGTCAATCATACGAGTACAACGAACTTTCAATAAGAAGCATAAGGCTTTGAAGTTAGAGCACAGGCATATAAAAACTTTTTTTACAATGAAGAGTTTGATCCTGGCTCAGG
>JAUNLH010000013.1 GCA_030532365.1 Porphyromonas sp. | reverse complement strand
CCCCACTGCCCCACTGCCCCTTCATGGAACACCCTTTGCTTCTCTTTTTCCTTCTTCTCAAAAAAATCTCATGCCACTTGTGTGCATGCTGTGGTTTCGTATATGCGAGCTGTTAGGTTTGCTTTGTATTTAATTACTCACTTTACACCAAAAACTCATGAAGAAAAACATAGAAATACTACGCAGAGTTGCAGATCAGATCGGTGAATCTCCGATAGATTTTTACGATCACTTGGTAGTTGCAAAGCAGACATGGGGTAAATCTCCAGTATTCGAGAAATACAAAAATGGAGAGTTGGATCATTACGATCCAGATAAAGATCCATACTTACCTGCTTGCAAATATTTAATGGAAAATTATTACAACGAAGAGAGAGAAATAGACACTATTTTGGAACTTACAAGAGATGAAGTTTTGATGAGTATGCAAGGCGAAGTAGTGGAAGAAAAAGAAAAAAAGAAAAAAACAATTAGTAGAATTTCTACCGTAGAACATCTCGTAAGTGAAATATACAAAGACAACATTAGTGGTCTGAAAGATATGAGGGTTTATATCAATTATTCTTTCTTTGAGTCGTTCTTTGACACTTCTATTTTTAAGACAAGGGCTGAGTTTGACGAACTAATAGCAAACTCTAAGCATTCTTTTAGAATAATGTTAGGATTACCTACATTCCTAGAACATAAACAACATTTCATATCATATATAGAAAGCAATAAAGATTTAATAGAAAGAATGGCTCGAAAAGAAAATGAGCGCATGTCTGCGATATATTTATCACATACGTTGTATTCAAAACTTGAAGATCTTAGGTCAAATGAGCTGAAAAAATTGAAGACTTCTGATATTGCGAGAGGGGCTTATTTCCTATTTTTTGAGACCCTGGTCCGTCTTTATAAAGAGCGTGAGGTATAACAAAGAACAAGTAAAAGAATGGAAACTAAAGAAACAGTTAGAATAGCCGTTTCTGGCATTAAAGGAGGTACGGGAAAGTCTACTATTGCCATGCTATTAGGTACAGTAGCAAGAGAATATTTTGACAAAAAGGTATGTCTTGTAGATTGTGATATTCCCCAAGCTGCCCTCTCCAACCAGAAAAAATCCGAAGAACTTTTTTTCTTAAATCACCCAGAAATAAGAGATGGTATTATTGAGAGGAGATTCCCAAAACCTAAGTTTATTGAGCCCTTGCCTTTGCTTGTCTTGAAGGATTTGTCACAAGAAAGCATTATTAAAATAGAGGAGGAACATGATGAGTATGACCTCTTCATTTACGACACAAAAGGATCAGAGGGGGAGCCCTCGTTCTTCCTAACTCTTACATCTATGGATTATATCATTCTTCCCTTGATCCTCGATAATATAAACACACGCTCTTCATACATGTGGATCAAAGGTATGAAATATGCCCTATCCTTAAGTGGTTGTGGAGAACGCAACAAAGGTATTCTTGCTCTTTTCAACAAGTATATTTCTGGTGATACAGATCAGATTATTCTTCGAGAATGGTGGGAAAAGACGGCCGAAGAAGAGAGTGTGCAGATCCTGAAATCAGAGCTGCACAACAGTGCTTTCATTGAGAAAAACATCTCCACTATAAAGAGTGGCAATGATGTCTTTTTTCAATCTGTCTCTATAGCACCAGATGAAGGCGTTCTTTCTTTGACGAATGCTATAGCTGTTGTGAAAGACGTTATGGAATTTGTGGATGGCGGTCGAGTTAATGTAAGTGATGCATTGACCGAAAGTCCTAAAAATCTTGTCCAGCCTACACCTACAACAGAGGCCTCCGTTCTCAATCTAATAGACGCTCAGGTGCAGATACTGAATAATATCAGCGAAAAAATTAGGACAGGTAATATATTAGTGAGTCAGCTAAAAATAGCTGAGCAAATAGTCAAAGATATTGACTTTGGTCCTCTCGAAACTCTGCTCAGTGATTTACCTTCAAGAGACTAAAAAGGGAAAAGGTAAAAAAGTAAAACAATAAACTATTTTAGTATTTATTCTTAATGGTATTTTATTATGGAAAAGATTCGAATTGCCCTCGCCGGGCTTAAAGGCGGAATTGGTAAGACTACTCTATCTATGGTGCTAGGTAGCATCCTACAAGAGACCTACAAAAAGAGAGTCTGTTACGTAGATTGTGACTACTTCCAATATCCTATCACAGCACAAAGACAACGCGAACAGATCTTTTTTGAGCGCTATCCAGAGCTCGCAGAGGAACTATTTTCACAACGCAATGTTGTTTTTGCCGATCGTCTTAGACCCACCATCCATAAGATGAACGAAGGGTTTGAACGAGATACCTTCCCTGAAGTAGTAGAGAGTGAATATCCAGATTTTGATGTCTACATCTACGACTTCATGGGCTCCCAAGGTTACGAAGATACCTATCGTTACCTAACAAAGATGGATTTCATTATTCTACCCACCGTGATAGATACAGTAACATCCAAGCCCACTTACTATTGGATGAATGGAGTTGCTTTTGCCAAGGAGATGGCAACAAAGCTGAATGAAGAGGTTCGCAATAAGGGTATATATCTTCTCTTTAATAACTTCAATGATGAAGCATGCGATTTTGAACTAAAGGCATGGTTAGAGGACCAGGCATCCAAGTTTGGCGTTAAGGTGTTGCAAAACATGGTACGCCGCTACAGTGGAGTTGCAAGAGATATATCTTGTGTCACAGAGGACGACCTAGACTTCTTCATTTCTTTGTCATTGCAACCATCAGCCAACTATTCAGAGATGACACATATCTTGCAAGTGGCAGATGAGTTCTTCCTTGATGCAGGGATCATCCGGCCAGGTGAAGAGCAAAGTGCACCTAGGGTAATCGATGATCCTTTTGCTTTGCACTCCAATATCGTTGAAGATCTAAAAGAGCAACTAAAGGAACTCGAAGAGCTAACTGATAGAGTAAATGGTGGTATGTCTGAGTTGTCGACCAAACACCAAGACTTATTGAAACTCTACCAAAAGATGTGTTCTTTAACTGTAGAAGAGATAAAAGAATACTTCGGACGCAAGGTATACAATCCAGCCGACTCAGATGAGGAATTGAGCGATACCCCTCAAACTCCCGAGAGTACCGATGACACACCTTCTGTCGAAGAACCCTTAAATACAAATGGAGATGAAGACAACTGACAAAACCAATTTAGGAACAGTAAAGGAAAAGGTCATCAATACTGAACCTAAAGCACAGGACACTCCCACGAGGTCCATTTTCGCAAAGAGTGATTATGGTACCTCAAAAGTAACCATAGAAATAGACAGTGATGTCTTGGAGCTAGCACGTTGTCTATGCTTTGTGGTACCTACTATCGCCCCACGTGAGCTATTAGAAAATGTGATTCGTAAGGGTATTATTGATGCTAGTACTCCTTTTGCCAAGGAGATTAAAACTACATTCAAACGCAACCCCTACGATAGGATCACAAAATACCTAATGAAAGGAGGTGACTAATGGGTTTATTATTTGTACAAATCATATTTTCACTCTCATTGCTGATAATAGTGTTTACGTTTTCGTTTTACTTGATCTATCCTTTGGTGACTAACAACAAACGAAAAGAAGCCATTCTAGATAGCAAGGAGAAGAACCATGACGAAAACCCTATAGAAGGGAAAGGGGAAAAGGATGTTGCCTTACCTTCATCTAGTTCGGAACACCAAGAGAGTGTTCCTATGGGGGAACTAGATCCAGAGGACCAATTTAAGCAATCTCCTGTGGTTAGTTACATGCACAAAGCGAATGAGATTCGTGATGAAACTAATAGGGTCGAAGACATTGTCGATTTTGAGAACAAAGGCTTTGCTAGACATACCGTCTCTCCAGATTATCAAGATGATCCTTCATCAATTGATCTAGAAGATTTGCGAAACCTTAGAATTGCAATTCAAAAGATGACAAGGGAGCTTTCGACTGTAAGGAGAAGTAATGTGTATCTACAGAGGATGATTCAAGATCTTAGAAAAGAGCATGAAGATGCTATTAACAGAGTCAGCTATACTGATCTTTGGAAAAGGGAGTCCAAGCAGTGGAGTAGAGATTTTGAAGAAGCCTACCGAAGCTACGAGACCGCAAAAGCAAAAGCACTAAGAGATCTCCCTCCTAAAGCCTCTGAGCCCTCCTCTAACTAACCGATTTCTAGATTAAGTTATGATTGGATTGTTGGGTGTGTTTAGCAACAAACTAGACACACCCTTTTATATCTGGAAAAACGAAATGTCCGTTGAGGTGGTGCGCACACTAATTCACATAAATCTTCCACTTGAAGTATGTTATCAATGCAGTTTACCCACTTTTAGACTCGGAGGAGTTTTCACTTGTCCTCGTAATGTCCCAGTACAGATAAGACAAGCACCAGGATTTTCTCCTCTTTGATTGTGTATAACAATCTATTTTTCTTATCTACTCTTCTCGCCCAAATACCCTCTACTCCTTTAAGTTGCTCTGGCTTTCCAGTTCCCGACTGCGGATGTTCCGAAAGTTCATCAATGAGCTTCTCAATTTTCTTCATGGCTCCCTTATTGCCCAACTTCTTGACCACAAGAAGCTGCTCCTTGGCTTTCACAGACAAGGCTACTGAATACTTTCCCATAAGTTTTTAGTGTCCTCGATTAGTGTGTACTCCCCTTTCTCATAGTCCTCCAATCCCTGCTTTATAGCTTCCATTTCTCTTTCAGTTGGATAGGTACTCAAATCTACAGGGGTAAGTGCAATGGGAGTGCGACCTGATCGAGTAATAAATACAGGCTCTTTCTCTGCAAGTTCAAGGTACTTGCGCTGATTGCTCCTAAACTCTGTTGCTGTAATTACGTTCATATTTTTCTCCTTTCTTTATATGTACATAGTTCATACGTACAGCAAATGTACGTATAAATTCCAATAGGGAAAAACAGAGGAAAAAAGAAAGAAGAAAAGACTATCATATACCACCCCCTCGTTCTATGTGCGTGGACCTTTTTCTACCCTCATATTGAATGCTTTGGCTATCTCTTTGGCTCTTGCTTCTCCATAAGCGTTCTCAGCCCTCTCAGCCCTCTCTTTTAGCTTATTGGTGAATTGCACTAAGCTCAGCCACGCACCCTCCACAAACGCAAAAATAGCCCATCCACCACCTTGTATCTTCTCTGCTTCAATCTTTGTCTCCTTTTCAACCTCATCCCTAAATGTACGTTTCGTTCATCCCCCCTACCTTTACTTTTCTTTTTTCCTTCTTCTCAAAAAGTTCATGCCACTAGTACCCATGCTGATGAGGTTGTAGACATCATTTCTAATTTTGATAGTGAAAATCCTAGTATAGTATTAGAATTGTATTGATTAAACTAATGTAGTATATGGCTAATAGTGAAATAGATAAGATGGTAGACTTCTTTAGAAATCTATCATTTTTCTTATTGCTAGTGCATTTTTTCATTTGGAATCATAGTCTCTTTGTAGGGTGGGGGTTAAGTCATCCAATAGCAGAAGAGATACTTCGACGAATCTTCGAGCCCTTAGGTTTTTACGGAAGTCCTTTGATTTCAAAGCTCTATATCGGTGTAATGGTGGCAGTCACTTGCCTGGGCTCTAGTGGCAAGAAGAGTATAGAGGTAGATCTAAAGAAGGCATTAGCTATTCTATTCTTCGGCTTTCTAGTATTTATTTTATCGGTAATGATAGTCAACCTATATCCCATCGCGTACATCGCTATAAGCATATTCTCATTTTTCTGTATTTATTACGGAGGTATTTTGCTTTCAAGATATATCGGCTATAAACAAAATGTTGACGATCCATTCAATGATGAAAATGAAAGCTTCATGCAGAACACAAAATACATGGCTAACGAATATTCCGTAAATCTGCGTACGAAGTTTTACTACAACAAGAAATACCATAATGGATGGATCAACATCATCAATCCCTTTCGAGCAACATCTGTGTTGGGTACTCCTGGTAGTGGGAAGTCCTTTGCTATAGTTAATGAGTTCATTCGCCAGCACATCGAAAAGGGATTTACCATGTTCATTTACGACTTTAAGTTCCCAGACCTCACGGAGATTGCTTACAATCATTACTTAGTCTACCAAAAGAATTATGAGAATGTGAAAATTAAGGTGAGTCCTACGAAAAAGCAAAAAGGGAAGATCCCAAATTTCTATATTATCAACTTCGATGACCTAAGTAAGACACACCGTTGCAATCCCTTGCATGCTTCATTTCTTGAAGACATCTCAGACGCATACGAAAGTGCGTATGTGATCATGGTTAATCTCAACAAAACATGGACAGAGAAGCAGGGTGAGTTCTTTACGGAATCCGCAATCATCTTCACGAGTGCTTGCATTTGGTTCCTTAAACTATATAAGGATGGACGCTATTGTTCATTGCCTCACCTACTTGAACTGATTAGTACACCTTACGAGAAGTTATTTCCTATCCTCATTTCATATAGCGAGCTTACTACTTATATGCGTCCATTCATAGGAGCGTGGGAAGGTGGAGCTCAGGATCAGCTTCAAGGTCAGATTGCTAGTGCTCAGTTGGGTATCGCTCGTATTACCTCTCCAGCATTGTATTGGGTGATGTCTGGTAATGATTTTTCATTGGATATTAACGACCCAGATGATCCAAAGATCCTCTGTGTTGGAAACAACCCGCTCCGGCAAAACATTTACGCGGCAGCACTAGGACTGATTAACTTCCGCCTAGTGGCACGAATCAACCGTAAGTGGAAGCAGAAGTGTAGTGTGATCATAGATGAGTTACCCACTATATATTTTAGGGGGATTGACAACCTCATCGCAACAGCTCGAAGTAATTTAATATCCATTTGCTTAGGTTTTCAGGACTACACCCAAATCATAAGAGACTATGGTGACAAGCAGGCTAAAGCGATCATCAATACTATAGGTAACCTCTTTAGTGGTCAAGTGACGGGAGACACAGCCGAAGCTCTTTCTAAGCGGTTTGGTCAGAGCGTACAAGCCCAACAAAGCACTTCGATTAGTGACTCTGGCACATCTGTGTCTCTCTCAACGCAGATGCACAGCCTAATTCCATCTAGTAAAATATCTTCCCTCTCACAAGGTGAGTTTGTGGGTGCGGTTGTCGATAACTTTGATGAACGAATTTCTGTAAAAACCTTCAATGCTCAAATTGTGGTAGATACGGAAAAGATTAAGAAGGACACAAAGAATTGGCAACCGATACCGACTCTAGCAGATATGACCGATAACGAAGGTATCGATCACCTAGATGAGATTGTGCAAGACAATTATCTACAGATCAAGAGCGATGTGGCTCAAATAATTGAAGACGAAACCGCAAGGTTAGCGGCTGATCCAATGCTACGAGGTCTTTTGGTAAACAAGAATCAATGAAAAGAAGACTAATGATCAAGTCACTTTTACTCTGTTGTATAAACTTATCTTTGTCCTTCATCCAACCTCCTCCATCTGAATTTTGGTATGATGAAGTATCGTGGCAATCAAACAGAGTAAATCCCTATATTGGAAAACGACCAGATCTTCCAAAGAGCGTAGCTATTAACTGTATTAAGTTTCACTCTCCAGTTGGAGACAAAGGACATCTCACAAGTGGTTATGGTTTCCGCCCATCCACTCAACGCATGCACCGAGGAGTGGATATATCATTACCCTCAAACTCCCCGATATTCTCAGTTTGGGATGGGAAAGTTAGAGTAGTAGGTAATGATCCGAAAGGATTTGGAGTCTTCATTGTCGTTAGACACCATAATGGGTTAGAAACGGTATATGGTCATCTGAATAGCACATCTGTAAAGAAAGGAGATGAGGTTCGGGCAGGGGAGAAGGTAGGATTAAGCGGTAACACAGGTCGAAGCACAGGACCACATCTTCATTTTGAGACACGCTTCCTTGGCGGAGACTTTAACCCATCCTTGATCATTGATTTCAAGGATAGGACACTGCGTAACCCCACCTTCGTCTGGACAAAGCAGCTCTATCCAGACTACAATAAGATGCCTTTAGAGACGTACAGATTAAAATCAGAAATGACCTTAGAAGAGCTTTGTGATGAGAAAGATTGGGATTTGGAGACTCTTTGTCTCTTGAATGGAATACTTCCTGATATGGTTCTCTTAAAAGGTCGAGTGATTAGGATTGTCCATTAAACACTCAAAGGTGTATTAAGTAATAGTTTATCTCAATTAGTTTATAAACCCTTTAGATGCTATACCTATTAGAGCTAAACCTGCAACTTCATACACTAATATAGTAGCAAAGGTAATTATCACCAAATATATTATAGAACCTATCACTTTTTCATACTTACGGTAATGAGAGTTTTGGTTGAGTTCTATTATTTTTTCCATGCAGTTTATAATCAAAAAACAGGCGATTATTATCCCAGTTGTTAATGCCCTCTTCATTTTCTTACGTCCTGTTCTTTATCTTCATTTTTATTTTTTATCAGCTCTGGATTGTCGTGCATATTGCCAACCACCCAAAAATCAAATTCATTGATATAGCTTTGTGATAATTGCATATAGCCATAATCACTCCAATTGATATTTTCAACTGAAAAACGTGCTTCTTCTGAATTCCAAACAACCAATTTATCAATATGTGTGAAGTCAAATGGTCTCAAAATATCGCCCTCGTATATCTCATTTCCTTGCTTATCCTTCAACCCGGTATACTGACCGATGGTGTTATCGTCTACATCGTCTATCCTGCATATACCCCGGTCAATGCGGACAATTTTCGGTAGGGTTTCATCGCTATAGACAAGATAGCCGTAACACCACTCGCCATCCATCACGGTCTTGGCTCTGAATTTAATCTCGTTCATAGCTTTTATCAGTCATATTTAATAAGCTCAAATTCGTACACAAATACATAGGGATTGCTTGTCCAAGTTCCTTCTCCACAAGTCTTATCAATCAACCATCGAAATGCAGATCTTGCGGTTCGGAAATAGTATTCTTCTTTTGTTGCTAACCTAAAGTAGTTATTTGCTTTCATAACTCCTTCCTTTAGACAGTCTTCATCACTTATGTCTTGTAGTAATTGAGCATGGATATTTGTAATTTTAATTTTATGTGGCATAAGATCAGCTTTCACAAACATCTTATTATCAAGACCTGCACCCCATCCATAGGTGTCCATGTATTTAGTTACCCTCTCCGAATACTCTTCACTTCCACTTTCAATGATTGACGCATAGCTTTGAGCGACCGCCACAATCTCATCAATTTTATATCTTGAGCTTCGCATGATGATCTCTGTTTTTTCTCCGTAAGGAGGTTGGGGATTAACGAGTCTTCTCGTAATAGTCTTCTTTCCTTGTAATACAGCCTCCGTAAGGTTGTAGCTATCATTAAACATTATCTTCTTCATGTTCCTCTATTGTCTCAAAGTAAAAAACTCTATTAAATGGCTTATTCGGAGTTATTCCGTATCGCTCACAAACACGTTGTAAATAGTCTTTCCTTTTTTGTGTTTTCGGTGACTTAGTTCTCCTTGGAAATTTAGTGATACGGATATGAAGCTCTCCTAATAGCCAATTTCTAAAATCATCAAGAGGAGCACCCCTCTTGTAGTGGTTACAGATCCGACACGATGGATTTAGATTTTCGATTCTATCGACCTCTTTGCTCTCACCTCTTATCTCTGATAGTACTTTTGAAGTGATGTGGTCTACCTCCATCTCTTCTATAGATATTTTATGCCCACAATAAGCACATCTGCCATTATACTTTTTGTAAACCTTTTGTCTATCTATTTTCATTGCCTTGTCCCCTTTTCCAAAGATCTGTAGTTCATAACTTCTACATTAACATAAGGATTGAAAATCATCTGTTTAGGTGAATCATTGCAGAGAGAAAGGAGGATGACAGCATTACGATGTGCAGTACAGAAGAAATGTGTCATTATTACTAACCAGTCTGTTCTCTTTTCTGCTGTCACCCTCCAAGATTTCCTTATATCATCATTTAGTTTTCCTGTGTTTCAAAGAAATTGAGTAGTTCTTCTTTAACTTTCTCCACCTCGTTAATCCCATCAAAGATGATTCGGGCTAGTTCTGGCACTATAGCATTGCCATAGGCTTTGATACTTTCTTTTCTCCACTTAGGAAAGGTAATTCCGTCCATCTCTCTGGAAATCCCATCATCTCCTCCACATACAGGGGATTGAGTAGGGAAGTTCCTCCAATGTTGTCTGGTTTCTTCGGCTTGTAGACCTCTGCTATTGCATCGGTGAAGTTCCCTATCTTCCGATTGTTCGTCACATTGCCTTTGGTTGCTTGAGCTGGTGGAGTTGGTAGTAGCCGACTCTTCGCCAAGTCTACTAGTGAACTGCTGTAAGTCCAACCACTGGGTCTTGTCTTGCGAAATCCTTCTACCACCTGCCCTCCACTCTCTCCGTCCGTTGCCACGGGGGTCGGAAGAAGTCGGGGTGATAGAGGTATCGTTCTTCCGTCCTTGTTCAAAGTTTTTAGTCCCTGAGTTAGCGGCGTAGGCAACAATCCAAATTCTGTCTCTTCTGTGGGGTGCTCCGATGGCACAAGCCGGAATAAGAAATGATTGGACAGAATATCCTCGCTCTTCAAGGTCACTGATGACTCCATGAAGAATGTAGGGAGATCGTTGTTCGTAAAGAACGTGCTTCTCTCCGAACAAATCCTCGTAGTTCTCCACCTCAGTTGTCTCGCCGGGGAATACCATCGATAAGAGCCCAGCAACATTTTCGCCAACAATCCAAGTGGGTCTAATCTCTTCGATTGCTCTAAGCATCTCAGGCCAGAGATAGCGGTCATCTTCCGCTCCTTTTCGTAAGCCCGCTTCACTAAAAGGTTGGCAAGGGAATCCTCCTGAGAGCACATCGACCTTACCTTTCCATTCTCTAAAGTCCGTTTCTCTAATGTCTTCATAGCTAATAGAATTTGGGAAATGATAATTGAGTACCCGTCTACAAAATGGATCCCACTCGCAATGAAATAGATTAGTCCATCCCACTTGCTCAGCTGCTAAGTCAAACCCGCCAATCCCAGAAAATAAACTAGCATGTGTCATAGTTCCATTTCTTCAATCAAGCCTTACAAACCATAATCCTTTAGTGATTGTTTGTAACTTACTTAACCACCTCTACGATACTAGTCTCTGCGATGGAAGCTATCTCGTAGTCCGAAAGTGTCCCCTTCATGCCTTTGTGCAATCCTTCGAGAGCTAGCTCAAGATCATCAGCTTGGACTAGCATCTGCACATACTTCTTTTTCTCACATCCGTTCTTCTCATCAAGGGTAATAAACCCCACCTTTGCCTTGTAGAAGCGCTGGCTCTTATGATCTAGAAAGAGCTCATACAGCCGAACTTTCTTCACACTAACCATGATGAAAGCACCCCTTCCATCCAAATACTTGGTCAACCTTGCTTCAGCTTCTGTAAAATTCTCTGCATCCACGAGATAGTTTTCGCTCACTTTCTTAAAGACTCCGTTGTTTCCAACCTCTTTCTCGTACGTTACTTTACATTCAAACCAACTCATAATGACATAATTGTTTTATTATAAAATTCTACTCGTTAACTATTTTACTATCATACTATCTTAGTATTTTATTAGGGTATTCGTGTCAATACTTTTATTCCTAGCTGTTTCGCCCATCTGTATTCAATTCTTGCTCCATTACTTTGTTGCCATCCTTTCATCAGATAGATATGAGAGCATGATGAGAGCTGTATTAAGTCAAGGATCATGTGCCATTGCCACTTCAAGGTTTTAGGAACTAGCTTCTTCATGGGATTTACCACTTTTGCAGTCGGGTATACCCTCCTCAACTTTTCTTCTACACAAGAAAATGCTTCCCACGCTTCCTTGTAAGGTAGCTTGCTAATTGGACCGCTGATGTATATGATTCTCTTCATTCGCAAACCGCCAAATAGTTATTCAATTCATCATAAGGGATCATCAGATCTTCTTTGATCCCCCCACCAACTTTCACATAGGAGAGCTCAATCAAGTGATCTTTCACCCATGTAATGATCTCACTGTCCTTACCAACTATTCTTAAGAGGTCTCTGTACTTCACCATCCTGACAAACTCTTTTTCAGAAGTGATCTCATCAATCCTCGAGAATACCTTAATCCTCCTTTCCAAGGATTCTTTAATTTTTTCTACACTATTACTTTTCCCGCTTTCCATAATATTATTTTATTAAATTGTTATTGTATTATTCTTCTATCCTTTCCTCCCAACACAAAATAGTTACACATCTCTTGAAGCCTACTAACCACTCTATCTCCGTAGAAATCTCTAGTTAGTTCGTGGGTGATTGGGAGATTCGATGTAATCAGTGTGATTGAACTAAGGTCATCTCCTCGATGTTCTAGTAGAGATTGAATTACATTAAGTCTGTTGCCCATTGCAACAGCTTCAAGTTGTTCTCCACCAACCTCATCAATACAAAGTATTTTTCTACTCTTGTATTTTTTTATTGATTGAGTACAAATGAAATCCTCTACTATCTCATCTGTTCTTATGGCATTCCAAAATAGAGGTCTTCTTTCTTCTGTGTCAGGATTGAAAGAAATTCTTATTCCAAGAATAGAAGAGTAGATGGCAAGGAGTTTGAGAGCTAGGCTTTTTCCAGTGCCAGTAGCTCCAGAGATATAAATACCCTTGTTTAATCTTCCATTGACTATATTCCCCGAATGTGGATCTAGAGCCTTCATCTCCCTATCCCCATTCGCCCATCTTAGTAGATTTTGATATAGGAATATGTTCACATCATCCACCTCGAAATGTCCGATATACCTTTCTCCTATCGCTTGAAATAGCTTCAAAGGATCGTCCTCTTGCTCAAACACTACAGTATGTCTCTCCACGCTACTAATTCTAAATTTGTGGTCAAGAATCCTTTGAAACACTTCCTGGCTTCCATTGCTTCCTACCATTTCAACGAACCCAAATACTATTTATATTATTGCTTCGTTGTTGGTTGTATCTATACAACTCTGCCTGTCGCTGATGCTTGTAAGGAGTGACAGAATAGGGTGATGTATCTTTTTCTTTGTCACGGGCTTCCCACGTTAGGAGTTGTTTTTGCCACGATCTCATTTTTTCTTTACCTACAAACCAATCTCTGCTATCGTAGTATCGGAAGAACACCTCTGGATTCACTTTACAACCGTTTTCTTCCACGAACCTCCTCACTTCTTTAAGCGTAGGGATCAAGAAGGGAGCTTCTTCCCACTGTTTTCTGTCTTCCCTCTCTTTTGCTTGGTTCGTTCCTTTTCTTGTAGTTTGTTCTATACGGTCTTCTCTCCCTCCCATTCTCTCTTGGGTCTTTTCTTTTTCTTCTTTTCTCTCCCTCTCCTTGTCCCTGAAGACATCCTTAGTTTTTACGGTTATCCCTATTGAAGCTGTATCATGTTCTTGCATTTCCACATTGCATGTTTCCTCTCTAGATTGATATTGATCCCACGAGATGATTGTGATCAATCTTCCCCTGTTTGAGGTAATCTGTTGGATCTGTCCTTCTCTTTGGAAGAGAGCGAGAATACGTTGCACTTTTGATTCATTGATTTTTAGCGCAGACCCTATCTTTCGTCTTCCAGTAATCAATTGACCCGGTACAAGGGTTCTTCTTTCTCCTAGAAACCATACATCTCTTGTTGTGTGAGTGGCATTCATCAATAACCACATCCACACAGCGAAATGAGCCGAGTCTTTACAGACCACTGGGTTTTCCAACAATGATCTATGAGCTTTAATCCATCCAGCCATATCAGTTGTCTTAGTTGTATTTTACGTTGTTAAATTCACTCTGTCTGATTACCTCTTTTAGCTTGACAGCGTAGCTATATCCCTTGTCCGAAAGCAGGAAACTAAGAAGCATTTCACTAAATTCAGTTTCATCGCACTCTGCGATAACTTCTACAAACTCCTCCATCTTTCGGATTAAAAAGAAAGTTCCACTCATACTTAAATCGTTCTAAATTTCTCATTCACATATTCCCCCCTTTGTTGGCATTTTTTCTCGAGTTCGCTAATTATTTTCTCTAGGTTTTCTTCGGTGAAGATCAAAAATCTCCCCACCCGTTCCACCTCCACTTTTTCTTCTCTAACCCATCTGTATATGGTGGAAATACTTACACCAAGTAACTCTGATAGTTCTTTTGGGGTCCATCTCACGACCCTCCTTTTACTGTAAAGCATGTGATCCTCTGTTTCGCAGAGCATATCAATCTCCTCTTTCTTAAAGAGAGCAGTCCTTTTGACAATAATTTGTTTGACTTTCCCTGCTTGTACACGCTTCATCAATGTAGATCTGGTATATCCGATTAAATCACAGACCTCCTCGCTGGTGTAATAGACTTCACCTTGATAGTCAACCATATCCTCACATCTCTAAGTCAATTCGCCATTTCTTTTGTAAGAGTGTCTATCTCTTTCAAGCAGCTTAAGGACTTCATTTTTAGTGAACTTGATACCTCCAACACTGCCCGCATACTATACAACCTCGCTTTGATGGATAGTTGTCTGATTCTCACCTCCTTTTCACTCAGAGATCTTCTTTGATCCCCAAATCTTTGATTTAATTGACTTGTGTTCATAGCTAATACTTAATTATAGTTGTATAACTTCTAGTTTATTGATCTCTTGTTGCAAAGCACTTGTTTGCATTGAGCTATATCTTTCTGTTGTGGTAATAGATTTATGACCCATACACTTTTGTACGGCCTTTAAGTGCACTCCATTGGAAACAGCAATTGAACCAAAAGTGTGTCTTGCCATGTGGCTTGTCAGTTTTTTGTTTAGACCCGCCTCCTTTGCGAGAATATTTAATCTTGTATTGAACTCCATCAGCTTGAAATATGGGAAGATCTCCTCCCTGTCATCCTCCTTATTCTTTCTGTACTTGTCTAAAATCTCGGAAGCTCTTTGTAGAAGAGGAATGACACACTCAACTGATGTCTTTTGTCGGCGGATCCTTATGGTAATCTGGTTATTATCTTTGTGTAAATGAGCAGGACTTAATCGAAACACGTCTGAATAGGCGAGACTAGTTAATGTCATGAACTCGAATATATCCTTTACCACCTTTGTCTTTCCTTTTGCTCTTACGGCAAGTAGAGCTCTCAGTTCTTCAATGGTTAGATACCGAATTACAGCCGTTGTTTTTAATCGTTGCACTCCTTTTAACGGATACATGGTCATCCACTTCTGCTCAATAGCATAGTTACATACAGATCGTAGAATATTCACACATGTATTGACAGTATTAGCTGTTAGGTTTAATCTCAGCAAACCAATTTCTAGCCGATTAACATATTCTTTGTCGAGGTACTCTAGCTTCACATCGTTTTCCTCCACGTACCTTAGTATGATCTTAACAAGAGATCGTCTAGTGCGGCAGGTGTTACTTCTGATTACACCAGCTTCTCTTCGTTCTTCTTGAAATTCCATCCATGAGGAGATGACTTCACTAAAGTTTTTGCTAGATGACTTACTAGAGTCACAGAGTTTGGCTTTGTAGTGTTCTCTAAAATTCTTCAAGCAAAACATTGTTTGTCTAGGATACCATTCCTCAAACAGGGCTTGTATCGATTTTTTGATGTCATCACAGATCATCCTTCCCTTCACTGCTTCTTCCGAACGACCAACGAATCCACCCTTCCATTTGCTTGGCGTTGCAGAGATTCCAGCACTCCCAAGAGGAAGCACTTCGCCATCATAATTAACTCTAATCATGACGGGTGACTTCCCACTCTTTGAGTAATTGGATCGTAGGTAAAAGCTGACTTTTAGTTCTTTTTTCTTCATCGTCATCGTATTCACGTTTAATTGAACATTTTTCATGTGCGACTTTCCTTTTGTAGTGTGACTTCTGCTTACCTTATGGTTGTAGCAAAGATGTAGCAATTACTTGCATCTATAAACTTGATATAGGTAAACAGACTAAAAATCAAGCAGATACAAGATTCATTGCTACATCTACGATAGATATTTCTTATATTTTCTGCTGGATCCAGAAATCGGATCAGAAAGCAGATTACGATATATCTAACTCATTACCATGTATTTGTACACTTTTATACCATCGCCTGCTTTCTCTCTACTTTTCAATGGATTTTCTAAGTTCCCAACTTCGATGCGTCTAAGTTCCGAACTTCGACAACTCTAAGTTCCCAACTCAGATTTTTCGAGGTTCGGGTCTTCGATCCGTCTGCTCCTTATGGATAAAAAATAAAGGGTATATTTGTAGGAGTGTATTTCTTGAATGGTAAATACGAAATAGGTAAAACGATAAAAAAGGATAAGTATATGTCTGAATATAAGATACTAGATGGGCGGAAGGTATCCGCTGAGATGAAGGGTGAGATCGCCGAGGAGGTGAGGCAGATGGTAGCGGCTGGGCATAAGCCCCCGCACTTGGCTGCAATACTGGTAGGCCATGATGGTGGCAGCGAGACTTACGTAGCTAGCAAGATGAAGACTTGTGAGGAGGTGGGCTTTAAGAGCAGCTTGATCCGCTTTGAGGAGTCGGTGACTGAGGAGGAGCTCCTTGCAAAGATCGATGAGATGAATAAGGATGAGGAGCTTGATGGCTTTATAATCCAGCTGCCTCTACCGAAGCACATAGACGAGCAGAAGGTCACAGAGGCGGTCGATCCGAGCAAGGATGTAGATGGATTTCACCCCGTGAATGTGGGTAAGACCAGCATCGGGCTTCCTTCGTTTGTCTCTGCTACACCTGCAGGTATCCTAGAGCTACTTAGGCGCTACGAGGTGGAGACCAAGGGCAAGAACTGTGTGATACTAGGGCGTAGCAATATCGTGGGCAAGCCTATGGCACAGCTGATGATGCAGAAGAGCTATCCCGGTGACTGTACCGTGACGGTCTGCCACAGCAGGACTAAGGACATCGCAGAGCACACCCGCCGTGCCGACATCATCATCGCTGCGCTGGGCTCACCTAAGTTTTTGAAGGGTGACATGGTGAAGGAGGGCGCCGTGGTCATAGATGTAGGGACCACTCGAGTACCGGATGCGACGAGGAAGAGCGGATTTAAGCTGACGGGCGATGTAGACTTTGACGAGGTGGCACCTAAGTGCTCCTATATCACGCCAGTACCAGGCGGAGTAGGACCGATGACGATCATCTCCTTGATGAGAAATACACTCTACTCTGCAAAGCTACGTCGCGGACTCTAATCGGTGAGCAAATAAGCTGGACACACTAGGTCATGAATGTAAGTAAGAGCACACTCATCAAGCGTACACTCTTTATCATAGGAGTGGCAATACTGATCACGATTTGCTATCCTCGCAAGGTGAGATTTATGTACGACTATGTGCTAGATCAGCCATGGCGCTATGAGGGTGTGCTGACTGCACCGTACGACTACACTGTCTATAAGAGCGACGCCCAGCTATCTGCGGAGCGCGACAGTGTAGAGCGTACGAAGGTCTCGTATTACCTACTCAATGAGGAGGCTCGAGACCAAGCCATTCAGAGCCTGACGGAGCACCTCATGGAGCAAGAGCTGACGCCTAGCGAGATGAATCGCTACCTCAGCTACCTGACGTCGCAGTTCAATAAGGTCTACAGCAAAGGTATCCTCTCCAGTGACGACTACAACGAGCTGACCACCAGACGAGTGGAGTCGATCTATGTCATTGGTGAGAACAATGTGGCAAAGAAGAGAGAGCTGACAGAGCTCTACACCTATAGGCAGGCATACGAGTATATCATGGAGGAGGCGCCGAGCAAGCTGGAGGAGCAGGTCTTGCAGCAGCTACGGCTGGAGCAGTACTTGCAGTCTAACCTGAAGTATGATGCCAAGAAGACCTCGCAGATGCTCGACGCTCGGCTCGCGACCATCTCCGAGGAGATAGGTCGTGTACAGAAGGGGCAGCGCATCGTGGGTACCGGTGATGTCGTGACCCCCGATATATACCAAGAGCTGGAGGGTTACCGCCGAGCTCATGAGAGCATGGGAGGGTCTGCCTCGGAGCGGTGGAGGCTCACCATTGGGCAGTTTTCGGTCATCCTCTTTACCCTTCTGGTATTGCTCTTTTACCTTGTCTCCTTTCATGCAACTGTCTTAAAGCATAAGAAGGATGTCATCTTTGTCATAGGTCAGATGGCGTTTTTCGTGATCCTCACCTACCTCTTAGTGCCACTGGAGCCGATCACGACCTACATGATCCCCTACAGCATGGTGGCCGTCATGCTTCGTATCTTCATGTCTTCGCGCACCGCCTTTGCCACGCACGTCATGACGGTGCTGCTGAGTGCAATGGTGGTGCCGGCGCCGCTCGAGTTTGTCTTGATGCAGGTGATCGCCGGGGCAGTGATACAAGTGACATTGAGCAGTATGAGCGAGCGAAGCGACCTGATCAAGTCGAGCTTCGCCTCCTTCTTTAGCATGGTCGTGGTAGTGCTGGCGTATCACCTGGCTATGATTGGTGGGCTCAAGGACTTCAACTGGACGATCATGCTTTATCTGGCGATACAGTTTATCTTCCTTATGTTCTCATACGTAATGGTTTACATCTTCGAGCGACTCTTTGGCTATGTCTCCAGCATCAGCCTGGTGGAGCTCTCGGACATCAATAAGCCACTACTCCGACAGCTCAGCGAGGTCGCTCCGGGTACCTTCCAGCACTCACTCAATGTCTCGATCCTCGCCTCTGAGGCTGCCGACAGGATTGGTGGCGATGTGCGACTCATACGACTGGGAGCGCTCTACCACGATATTGGGAAGATGAAAAACCCCACCTACTTCACTGAAAACCAAGGAACCACCAACCCTCATGACCAGCTGAGCGAGGTGGAGAGTGCCAAGGTGATCATCAGACACGTCACCGACGGAGTGGAGATGGCGGAGAAGGCGAAGCTACCGCAGGTGGTGATCGACTTTATCCGCACCCACCATGGGCTTGGCATGACTAAGTACTTCTATATCAATTACAAAAATGACCACCCCGACGAGGTGATCGATGAGAGTCTCTTTCACTACCCAGGTCCTAACCCCTTTACCCGCGAGCAGGGTATCCTGATGATGGCAGATGCAGTGGAGGCGTCGTCGAGGAGCCTTAAAGACCTGACAGAGCAGAAGATAGCCAACCACATCGATAAGATCGTCGATGGCATCGTCAACGATGGTCTATTGAAGAATACACCGCTGACATTCAGAGACATAGAGACGACGAAGCACGTCTTTAACGAGAAGTTGCGTACCATGTACCACTCGAGGATCGAGTATCCAGAGCTGGCATCAAGGAGTGCTGCGGCAGGCAAGTAATGGCAATGCTAGAGATACCACAAAATGTACCAGACGAGGAGCTTGTGGAGCTGCTACAGACGGAGGAGTACCGCGAGGAGGCGTTTGCCTTCTTGATGGATCGGTACAGTCCTAAGCTGTACAACGTTGTCCGGAGGATCGTACACCGCCACGAGGATACTGATGATGTGCTACAGAGCACATTTATCAAGGTCTGGAAAAATATCAATACCTTTCGTGGTGACTCCAAGCTCTCTACATGGATGTACACCATCGCTACCAACGAGGCACTCTCTCACATCAGGCGCGAGCGTCGAGGGCGTAAGGTACCGCTCACCACGGAGGAGTACGACCTCTCTGAGACACTAGTGAGCGACCCCTACTTCGATGGCAGCAAGGCGGAGGCGGACTTTCTCGCAGCTATCGACCAACTGCCAGAGAAGCAAAAGCTGACCTTTGAATACCGCTACTTCGAAGAGCTACCATACAAGGAGATAGCCGAGATCACAGGCACCTCCGAGGGCGCTCTGAAAGCCAACTACCACCATGCTGTAAAGAAGTTGCAAAACTTCTTAAATATTTCCGAAGAAGAGGATTAAACCATTTACTCTTCGCTGCATCAAAGGGGTGCAACAGGTATAAAAACAAAGACTTATTCGCCACAAAACAGTGATGGAGACAAGAGACACGACACAGCAAAGCCCCAATCATCCCTACCGCGTACCTGAGGGGTACTTTGAGGGGCTTAAAGCCAATGTCTTCGCCAAGATCAAGGAGGAGAATATAATACCAGAGCCAAAGCTGCAGCCCTTGCCGCAGCCAAAGCACTGGTATCAGCGGTCAGCCACCTATATTTATGCAGCTGCGGCACTGGCAGGGCTCGCTATACTGGTGCGCTTCGTACCGCTCCAGACAAGACAAGAGAGCGACCTGAGCGCTCTAGATCGCATCTCTCCAGAGCTCTATGAGCAGTTTTTACTCGAGGAGACAGCCGATGAGTACTGGAGTACTACACTATTAGATTTGGAGAGTGAGCAGAAGGAGTGGGAGAACCACTTATGACACACAACCACAGACGAAGAGAGAAGTAAGGATATGAAGAGAAAACTATTGGGGCTCACGGTATTACTGCTGGCACTTCTTGCTCCCCAAGCCCAGGCAGCTGAAGAGCAGCAAAATCCGGAGAGGGTTAACTACCAGACAGCACGCATAGCCAGCATTAAGTCATTGGCGACTTTTAGCGATGAGGAGATCAAACTTGTAGAGACGGAGCTTGAGAAGTACGACTTAAAAAGATTTGAGGCTTGGGAGGAGAGCCACGCACTAGTAACAAAGCTCAGCAAGACTTCGGCTCCTACACAAGAGGAGTACCGCACGACGCTTGTGAGACTCAACGAACTAGAGCAGGTGAGACAGCGAGCACGCGAGACTCTGATCAATGAACTAATGAAGAGCCTCACCCCGGAGCAAGTATATGCAGTATACGTGGGCATGCGAGGTAATAATGTACGTGTGGGGCATGGCATACGGCATAGGGGCAGGGTATTACCAGCTCGACGCTAACCAGCTAATTGCCAGTGAGAGATCTTAAAAGCACTGATCTCCGACCTCTACAGCCTGCACGCTACGAGGATCGGAGATCAGTCCTTTCTTATATAAAGATTTGGAGGATGGCGCTGCCTAGCCTTATTATGATAAACCAGCAATTATTTGTACCTTGTCGCTGAGAAAGGAGGGCGAGCTACTCTGTAACAATATAATAGTAGAGATATGATATGAGTTTTTATTCTATCCGACAACTCTCCGAAGAAGACATTATCCAGATACTGGACATGGCTGAGCTCTTTGAGCAACGCCCCAACCGCGACTCCCTGCAGGGCAAGGTGGTCGCCACGCTATTTTTTGAGCCTTCAACACGCACAAGGCTCTCCTTTGAGACCGCTGTCAATAGGCTAGGAGGGCGCGTGATCGGCTTTTCTGACGCGAAGATGAGCAGCACGTCAAAGGGAGAAAGCCTGAAGGATACCCTCCTCATGGTATCGAACTACGCCGACCTGATCATCATGCGTCACCACCTCGAGGGGGCAGCTAAGTACGCCAGTGAGGTGGCGAAAGTACCGATCATCAATGCTGGCGACGGCGCCAATCAGCACCCATCGCAGACCATGCTAGACCTCTACTCTATCCGTAAGACCCAAGGGAAACTCAGGGATCTACGTGTAGCAATGGTAGGAGATTTGAAGTATGGACGCACGGTGCACTCGCTGATTGAGGGGCTCTCCTTTTTCAATCCACGCTTCGACTTCATAGCGCCTCCACAGCTGGCTCTGCCACGGGAGTACCTTGACTTCTGCAACGAGCACAATATCCCATACCACGAGCACGACCAGCTCACTTCGGACGTGCTGAGCCAGTGCGACATCATCTACATGACGCGGGTGCAGAGAGAGCGCTTCACCGATGAGGAGGACTATGAGGCGGCTAAGAATGCCTTTGTCCTCGACAATAGCCTCCTGCAGCAGGTAAAGCCCAACATGAAGATACTGCACCCACTACCACGAGTCCACGAGATCGCCACGGAGGTAGACGACACCCCGTATGCCTATTACTTCACACAGGCACTCAACGGGCTATTTGTACGTGAAGCACTGATATGCAAAGCATTAAACATAGACCCACATGCCTAAAGTAGAAAAAGGGGAGCTACGTGTCCCCGCCATAAAAAATGGCTCCGTCATAGACCACATACCGGTAGAAGACCTGCCCAAGGTGGTACACCTCCTCGATCTCTTTGATCTTGAATATCCTCTGACCATCGGCTACAACTTCAAGAGTAGCAAGCTGGGAAAGAAGGGCATCATCAAGGTGGAGGAGAAGCTCTTTAGCCCCGAGGAGGTCAATATGATCGCTCTCGTCTCTCCAGATGTGGTGATCAATACAATCCAAAACTATGAGGTGGTGGAGAAGATGAAAGTCCACCTACCCTCCGAAGTTACAGGGTTAGTGCGCTGTACCAACCCCAAATGTATCACAAACAACGAGCCCATGAAGGGGCGTTTCACCGTCCTCGATGAGGAGAAGGGGGTCCTGCGTTGCTACTACTGCATGCGCAAGATCGAACGACAGGAGATCCTACTGATAAAGGATACTTTATAAACTAAATAGCAAACGACTTATCATGAAAAAGGGAGTACTAATCACCATCATTGCTATTGCAGTGATCGCTGTATGGGCTATCTCTTACGGCATCAAATCGAACAACACCATGGTGACCATGGAGGAGGAGGTAAAGACCGCATGGAGCCAGGTCGAAAATCAATACCAGAGGCGTGCGGAGCTGATACCCAACCTTGTAGCCACCGTTAAAGGCTATGCAGCTCATGAGAACGAGACCTTGCAAGGGGTAGTCAACGCACGTGCCAAAGCGTCACAGACCACTATCGACCCGGAGAACATCACACCAGAGGCAATGCAGCAGTATCAAGCAGCTCAGGGTGAGTTGTCACAAGCACTAGGGCGACTCATGGTGACGGTAGAGCGGTATCCAGACCTCAAGGCTAATGAGAACTTCCAGATGCTCCAGACACAGCTAGAAGGCACTGAAAACCGCATCGCAGTGGAGCGCCAGAGGTACAACGAATCAACCAGGACATTCAACACATACATTCGCAAATTTCCTCGTAGTATCGTTGCAAATATGTTGAGCTTCGATCAAAAACCCTACTTCGAAGCACGAGACGGAGCAGATATCGCACCGGTTGTAGAGTTCTAACGGGAGTCTATCCACAAGCCGATGCCCTACCTTAAGCAATCCCATAGCTGGCTACTGCTCATCCTACTGGGGGTGCTCCTATCGAGTGCCGCCTATACACCTGAGATGGTGCCTAACGTGCAGGTGCAGAATGCCCAGCGCTACGTAAGTGACCCCGAGGAGCACTTCTCGAGTGAGGAGAGAGCACGTATGGACGCAGCTCTTAGCTCCTTAAGGCAGCAGTACGGCATAGAGGCGGTACTGGTGGTGGTGCCCGAAGTGATCAACGACGATCCTCTCGACTTCACCGTCAAGCTCTTTGAGCTCTGGGGGCTTGGTAACAAAGAGCTTGACAATGGTTTACTCATCCTCTACATCTTCGAACCAGAGTTTAGGACCATCCGCTTCGAGGTGGGCTATGGGCTCGAGGGGATTCTCTCCGATGGTCGCTCTCACCAGCTCATCACTCAGATCCTGGTTCCTGCCATCAAGCAGGGCGACGAGGTGGGCGGCTTCATGCAGCTCTTTGACGAGCTGGAAAACCTCCTAGAGGAGGGTGAAGAGGGGGGCCTGCTCCAGGAAGAAGAGCCTGTCATTGATGATGCGGTAGCCTCAATGCTCGCCGATCTTTATTTCATCCTCTCCGCTCTCTTCGCCCTAGGCTACGTCATCCAAATAATCGTACCTACGGTACGCAGCCCACGCCCAGCAGTTGCACTCAATAAGCTCTACGACAAGAAGAATGGATGTGCAGTGTTCGCTATGGTTCTCTTCTTTCCTAGCATCTTCTTCATCCTTCCTACATACTTTTTACTAAAGCTCTATTACCGAAGAGAGGCAAAGAACTGCCCGCAGTGTGGGAGCAGAGGCACCGTAAGCAGGACCGATCTGAAGGATAGTACAGGACTCACCCCTCTGCAAGCTGTCGAGCGTAAGATACAGTCCCGTAAGTTCCAACTACTGAGCTGCTCGGCTTGTTCCTACAAAGAGGGGATAGGTAAGCCCGTCCGCTACTCAAAATATACACGCTGTCCCAACTGCCATGGGCTCACTTTTTACGAAGCAGATGTAAAACGTATATCAGAGTCAAAGAGCTTACGCACCAGGCGCTGCAAGTACTGCAACCATACCAAGAAAGACTACGTCCTTTCCGAAACCACTTCCACCGTGGGAGGCGGTGGAGGATATGGTCGCGGAGGCGGTCGTAGCTACGGCGGTGGCGGAGGAGGCTTTGGTGGTGGCTCCTCCGGTGGTGGAGGTGCAACCATACGGTTCTAAGGCCATCCAACAAAACACCATCTTTTGGGATATCAATCCCCCGCTCGCTGTAAGCTGAGCGGGGGATTGATTATTTAAGGATCGTACGATCTACCGACTCAAAACGATCACTTAGATCTGATGCGAGGCGATCAAGACTGCGTCACCTCTCTCCAGCTGAGAATGCTCATCTCATCGAGTGGATGCCTGCAAAAGGCGGTGATGTAAGAGCTAGCTAAGCGGCTGTTGGTGATGACTGGGATGTTGAGGTCCACTGCAGCGCGTCTCAACTTGTAGCCATTGGTCAGTTCGCCTGGAGTTAGGTTCTTATTGATATTGATCACAAGGTCCACCTCCTTTTGATGCAGCAGGTCAAGGGCTTGTGGCACCCCTTCCTCACTTGGCCAGTAGCAGAGTTCGTTTTCCACTCCATTTTCAAGTAAAAACTTGTGGGTCCCCTCAGTCGCATAGATCTTATACCCTTGCTCCTGGAGCATCTTAGAGGCATCTAGCATCGCCACTTTTTGCTTGAGTCCACCGGTAGACATCAGCACCGCCTTCTCCGGCACATGATGCCCCACCGAGAGCATCGCTTGCAGCACAGCCTCATCGGCGTTGGTTGCGACACAGCCCACCTCGCCAGTCGACGTCATATCTACACCCAGCACAGGGTCGGCTTTTTGCAACCTAGAGAAGGAGAACTGCGACGCTTTGACACCGACATAGTCGAGGTCAAAAGCACTCTTATGCGGTGACTCGTAGGGTGAGCCCAGCATGATCTTCGTTGCAAGTTCGATCAGGTTGAGCTTCAACACCTTGCTCACAAAAGGGAAGGAGCGCGAAGCTCTAAGATTGCACTCTATGACCTTTATCTCATTGCCTTTGGCGAGGAATTGGATATTAAACGGCCCTGTGATGTGCAGGCTCCCCGCGATTTGTCGTGTGATCCGCTTGATGCGGCGGATGGTCTCTATATAAAGCCTCTGCGCGGGAAATTGTATCGTTGCATCCCCTGAGTGTACTCCTGCATACTCGATGTGCTCACTGATCGCATAGGCTACGAGCTCGCCATGGTCTGCCACAGCGTCCAGCTCTATCTCCTTGGCATTCTCCAAAAAGCTAGAGACCACCACCGGGTGCTTCTGAGATACATTGGCAGCCAGCTTAAGGAAGCGCTCCAGCTCCTCAAAGTTAGAGCATACATTCATTGCTGCTCCACTCAGCACATAGGAGGGACGCACCAGCACAGGATAGCCCACCTCCTCTACAAAGCTCACCACATCGTCCAGCGTAGTGAGTTGCTTCCACGCTGGCTGGTCGACCCCTAGGCGATCCAGCATGGCAGAAAACTTGTTTCTGTCCTCAGCGTTATCGATATCCTTTGGTTGCGTACCCAAGATCGGCACACCCACCTTATCGAGCTTTACGGCGAGGTTATTCGGTATCTGCCCTCCGGTAGAGAGGATGGTACCCTTTGGCTGCTCCAACTCGAGGATGTCCTGCACCCGCTCAAAGGTCAGCTCGTCGAAGTACAAGCGATCCGACAGGTCGTAGTCCGTTGAGACCGTCTCCGGATTGTAGTTAATCATGATCGAGCGGTAGCCCTCCTTGCGAATCGTATTGAGCGCTGAGACGCCACACCAGTCAAACTCGACCGAACTCCCTATGCGATAAGCTCCAGAGCCCAGTACCACGACGCTCTTCTTATCGTCGTAAAATGGCACATCATGCCTCTTGCCATCATAAGAGAGGTAGAGGTAATTGGTTTGTGCTGGATACTCACCAGCCATAGTATCTATCTGGCGCACCACGGGAGTAATGCCCAATCCCTTGCGGTACTCTCTTAGTTCAGCCTGGATCTCCTCTATCCTCGGCTCATCCTCCCCATAAAGGGCACGAACGATCTGAAAGTCCGAGAAGCCCTGTCTCTTTGCCTTGGCGAGTAGCTCAGGGGTGATGCTCTTATAGTCGGTGAGCGCCTCCAGCTCCTCCGCAGTGTCCATGATGTTTCTCAGCTTGTAGAGGAAGTAACGATCAATCTTTGTCAGGTCGTGTATCTCCTCTACGCTGAAGCCCTGTCTAAAGGCTTTGCTGATCACGAAGATCCGGTTGTCCGTCGGTCTATTGAGCGCCAGTGGCACATCTGGGATCACTAGCTCCTTGTTTTGCACAAAGCCGTGCATCCCCTGACCTATCATGCGAAGCCCCTTCTGGATCACCTCCTCCATCGTGCGACCGATCGACATGATCTCGCCAACTGACTTCATGCTACTGCCTAGCTCTCTCGATACGCCGTGAAACTTACTCAAGTCCCAGCGTGGGATCTTACACACCACATAGTCAAGCGCCGGCTCAAAGAAGGCCGAAGTGACACCCGTCACGGTATTTTTCAGCTCGTGGATCCCATATCCGAGCCCTAGTTTTGCAGCGATAAATGCCAGCGGATAGCCGGTTGCCTTTGAGGCAAGCGCTGAGGAGCGACTGAGGCGCGCATTGATCTCGATCACCTTATAATCCTCGCTCTGCGGATCGTAGGCAAACTGTACATTACACTCACCCACGATACCCACATGCCGCACGATCCTCATCGCTATCTGACGCAGCAGGTGATGATCGCTGTTGGTCAGCGTCTGCGTCGGAGCGATCACGATGCTCTCACCGGTGTGGATGCCGAGTGGGTCGAAGTTCTCCATATTACAGACCGTAATGCAATTGTCATAGCGGTCTCTCACCACCTCATACTCGATCTCCTTCCACCCCTTGAGGCTCTTCTCCACCAACACCTGAGGGGAGAAAGAGAAAGCCTTCTCGCACACCTCCTGCAGCTCCTCTTCATTGTCGCAGAAGCCACTCCCCAGCCCACCGAGGGCAAAGGCTGCTCTAATGATCACAGGATACCCCAGCTCCAGCGCCGCTTTCTTCGCCTCCTCTATATTCTCTACCGCCTCGCTCGGGATGGTCTCCACATCTATCTTTCGCATCTCCTCGGCAAAGAGGTCGCGGTCCTCCGTCTCAATGATCGTCTGGACGGGCGTTCCAAGCACCTCCACACCATAGCGCTCCAGCACTCCACTTCGCTCCAGAGCCACACCGCAGTTGAGTGCCGTCTGCCCTCCAAAGGCGAGCAGGATGCCGTCGGGGCGCTCCTTCTCTATCACTCGCTCAAGGAAATAAGGCGTCACAGGGAGGAAGTAAACCTCATCAGCAACCCCTTCAGACGTCTGCACCGTGGCGATGTTAGGATTCACCAGCACGGTGTGCACGCCCTCTTCACGTAGCGCCTTGAGCGCTTGCGAACCAGAGTAATCAAACTCCCCCGCCTCGCCTATCTTAAGGGCACCAGAGCCAAGCACCAGTACTTTCCTGTAACTTCTCTTGGGCAAGAGACGCTCTTCGATCGCCCTTGCCACCGGTCTACCCTCCTTGATCAGCCGTGCTAGATCATTGTAGACAAATTCTGTATCCATCTCTCCCTCGCCCACCTCAGGGTGAAACTGTATGGAGAAAACCCTCCCAGAGTTGTGTATCAGACCCTCGTTGGTCCCATCATTGAGGTTGCGAAAATAACTGTGCCATCCTTCAGGTAGCTGGTCATCCTTCACTGCAAAACCGTGGTTCTGACTCGTGATGAAGCACCTATTGGTGCCACATAGTTGCACCGGCTGATTGGCAGACCTGTGCCCCAGTTGCATCTTCGTCACCTCCATGCCTGCAGCAAGTGCAATCACCTGATGCCCCATGCCGACACCGAAGATTGGGGTGTCACCCTTCATCAGCTCCCTTACACGCTCTATCAGTGGTGTCAATAGACGCGGATCGCCAGGTCCATTACTGATCACCACACCATCTAGGGTATCACTAGTGAAGTCATAGTCCCACGGCACCAATCTAACATTAAGCCCCCTACTGAGCAGCTGCTTGATGAGGCTCTGCTTCACACCGCAGTCCACCAGCACCACCTCATGCTCAGCGTTAGGAGCTTTATAGCTCTTGACCTCCTTCGTTGAGACCTCCGCTACTCGGTTCACCCGATCAAAGTCTTCGGTCGCGAGTGTATCGTCCTCACCCTCGACTACCACACGCCCTGTCAGTGGACCATTCTCCCGCAGTTTCAGCGCGATCTCTCTGGTGTCCGGACCTATGAGCGCCACCACACCATGGCGACTGAGGGTCTCTTCGAGGCTCTCTACTGCATTCCAGTGGCTATAGGTAGCAGTGTAGTCGTGGATGATGTAGGCTGCTGGGTGGAGCTTCTCACTCTCCCAAAACTTCATCAGACCGTTCTCAGCGTCACGCTCCTCCGATGGCATACCGTAGTTGCCCACTATGGGGAAGGTATCCACCACTATTTGCCCATCAAAGGTAGGGTCAGTGAGTACCTCTGTGTATCCGGTCATCTCGGTAGAAAATACCACCTCACCACTTACCGACCTCTTAGCTCCTATTATCTCCCCTTCAAAGCGAGAGCCATCGCTCAAGATTAGTACACCTCTTTGTCTCATGATATTCGTGGGTCTTCCTTATTTATTATCAGTATTTCCTGAAATCTTGTTCGTAGAATTCTATAAACGCCTTATTGGTCAGTCTCGTACCGCCCGGTGTGGGGTAGTTGCCGGTAAAGTACCAGTCGCCTGGCGAGTTGGGGATCGCTTGGTGGAGTCCTTCGATCGATTGATACACCAGTTTCACCTCTGTCTTCACCTCTTCCGGCTTCAGCAGTTTTACGATCCTCTCGTTAAGCTCCTCTACCGTAAAGGGTTCGTAAATGTCTTTTACAAAGTTACGCTCACTGATGAGGTCGGTATCAAGTGCTTGCAAGATGTTATTATAGGTGTCGTGTATCAGGCTTGCCATGCCTCGCTCAAGGAGCAGGTCGATGGCAGCTAAGAAGACGATAAACTCTCGCATCTTATTCATCGCTATACCGTAGTGGTCGGGGTAGCGAATCTGTGGCGCTGAGGAGACAATCACGATCCGCTTCGGATCGAGCCTGCTTAGGATACCTATGATACTCTCTCTCAGCGTAGTGCCACGCACGATGCTATCATCGATGATCACGAGGTTGTCCACCTTTGGCTCTATCGTGCCGTAGGTGATGTCGTAGACGTGCCCTGCCAGATCCTTACGGCTGTTATCCTCTGAGATAAAGGTCCTCAGCTTCACATCCTTGATCGCCACCTTCTCAGAGCGCACCCTCTGGCTCAGCACCTTTCGCACCTCCTCCTCGCTCAACTTCTGTTTAGCATCGAGAAATATCCTGGTCTTCTGCTCATTTAGGTAGTGGTCCATCCCCTCCAGCATGCCGAAGTAAGAGACCTCTGCCGTATTGGGGATAAAGGAGAAGACCGAGTGCTCCAGGTCATAGTCTACACTCTCAAGGATCTTGGGTACCAACTGCTCACCCAGCTTCTTGCGCTCACGATATATATCACGGTCTCCACCGCGGGAGAAGTAGATCCGCTCAAAGGAGCAAGCCTTATTCTCCTTCGGCTCCAGTAGCTGCGTCACCTCCACCTGCTCACCAGAGCGATCGATCGTGATCACCTCGCCACGCTGTAGCTCGTGCACCTCTCTTGCTTTTACATTGAGCACTGTCTGGATCACCGGTCGCTCCGACGCCACCACCACTATCTCCTCATCGTAGTAGTAAAAGGCGGGTCTGATGCCCCAAGGATCACGAAGGGCAAACATCTCTCCGCTCCCCGTGAGGCCGCACATCACGTATCCTCCATCCCATAGGGGAGCACACTCCTTGAGTGGTTGCTTGATATCGATCCTCGCCTCAATGTCGTGGGTGATATCCATCTCGGTGAGTCCCTTTGCCTTACTCTCGACGAACTTACGCTCCACCTCACGATCTAGGCGGTGCCCCATCTGCTCGAGCAAGATGTGGGTGTCTGACGTATTACGAGGGTGCTGACCTACAGATGAGATCGACTCAAAGATCGCATCGACTGAGGTGAGGTTAAAGTTACCACACAAAGCCAGCGTCTTAGCTCGCCAGTTGCTACGCCGCAACATCGGATGCACATACTCAATACTCGACTTCCCTTGTGTGTCATAACGCAAGTACCCCATATAGCACTCTGCAGCGTAGGGGATGTGTGCCTGCGCAAAGTCCGGATCTGCTATCTGCTCCGGTGTGAAGCCTTGGATCTTCTGCTCCACATCGGCAAAGATCTCTGAGATAGCAGTATTATCAAGAGCACGCTTGCGATACATGTACTCCTCACCCGGGGGTACTAGTAGCTTTGTACAGGCGAGCCCTGCAGCATCCTGACCTCTATTGTGTTGCTTCTCCATCAGAAGATACATCTTATTGAGGCCGTATCTCCAGGTACCATATTTCCTCTGGTAATAACTAAGTGGTTTCCTTAGTCTTATCAGTGCTATTCCACACTCGTGCTTCAGAGGCTCCATCATCTTTTATCTCCTTGCTCCTATCTCTATTTTACTCTTCGCTCTCTGCCTGCGCTTCACCCTCCTCCGGCTCTACAAAGGTGGTCATCCCAGCTTCTCTAAGGATGTTGAACCACTTCACCAGCTTCTTTATGTCTGTAGGGCGCACCCGTTCCTTGTCATAAATAGGTAGCACCTCCTCCATAAATGCGTGCAGCGTGGCAGGCTCCTTTGCGATCTCCTTCTCATTAGGTAGAGCATCAGGGTACTTTGCTTGGATCGCCTCAAATACCTCTTCCAGTGGCTTGTCTCCCTCTTCGGTATAGATCGAAATATCACCAAGCGCTGTCACTCTGTCGCGCGCAAAGACAGGTAGCTTGCGTCCGCTGCTCAGGTCCTCAACTGTAAAGGGCATCCTTGTGCTATTGAGCAGTTTGTACAATCCCGGCTTACCTGCTATTGAGATGATTTCTATCAGTTTCATGTATTGCTTGTCAATTGTTTGAAAATATATTCTACTTGCGGGACCAATGCGGTATCCCCATCGTTGTCTATCTTGAAGTCAGCTCCCTCGCGCTGTAGTCGCTCCTCCTCCCTCTGCAGGGCGCTGATCTTCTCAAAGAAGCCCTCGCCCTTGTCTCTGTCTCGGTGCTTCACCCTCTCCCTCCTCACTGTCTCGCTCGCCTCTATCATGATGGTATGGTCGCACACCCGATAAAACCCAGACGAAAAGAGGATCGCCGACTCAGCTACGACCACCTCACTCCGCACCTCCTGTGACTTTCGCCACACTTCAAAGTCCTCAAAGAGTGCTCTGTGGTTGATCTCCTCTAGTCGGTACCGGTCGGTATCCTGCACCAGAAGAGAGGTGAGGAAGTCACGCCTCAGCCTGCCATCGCTATCAATTGGATCCTCGCCAAATGCCTGCTCTATCTCCCTGCGCACTGTGGGATGATAGTAGAGCTCTTTTGCCTTGGCATCACAGTCGTACGTAGGTAGCTCATAAAGGACCTCAAATATCCGGCGTACCAAGCTCTTGCCCGAGCCGATCACACCACATATCCCTACGACAGTCACCATTATTTGCCCTTCTCCTCCTCAGGATTCTTCTCCTCGAGTATAAACTCTACCCTATCTGGCTCCAATTGTATCGTGTGGGCAAATCTCGGCACTTCGCGGAGATGTACCTCGAGCTGTAGTGTCTGCGACTCTATCTCCTTAGCATCGACATAGAGCACCACTGGGTGGCTATCCTCCTTTAGGTCGAGAAGACTATCCCGTGGTGCGAGGTAGCTCACCGAGATAGTGGAGGGGAAGAGACGCAGAGTATAGCCCTTGTCTAGGTTGTCCACCTCTATCTGCGACACTTGCTCCGTATGGTAGAGCAGCTCCTCTACAGCTACGGTCACCTCTACCGAGTCGGGGTCGAGGGTCATCCCTTTTGGCACCTGTAGTGCCACCTTATAGCTACTCACGCCAGCACGATCCACACGTATCGGCATATCATCCGTCTCGATCACCTCATCACGAATCAGCAGAGAGTCCACATCGGCACGCACACCATAGACCTTCACCACATCGGGTGTCATGGTCAGGGCGTTGAGGATGAAGTGTGCATTGTCGCCAAAGTCGATCTGACTCGTAAAGGCGACCGGTATCGAGCGCGTGGTCAACCGCTCGTACTCAATGGTAATCTCCTCAGGATAGATACGCAGCTCTAGATCACTACCACTCTGATTGGCTACAAACTTACTCAGCTTGGGTAGCGTGGCAAGCACCCGCTCCCTAAGGCGCAGTCCACCGACCACCCAACGCCCACCTTGGGGGTTGATAAAGTCGGAGTCCACCTCCAGCTTAAGATGGAGTTGCTTGTCAAAGATGGTCTCTAGGCTGTAGCTCAGCAGTGTCCCTCCTTGTGCTGTGATATCCACCGCAACCACCTTGGGGATGAGCGACGAGTCGACCAGCGTGTAGCCCACCGGTAGGTTTATATCCTCCGATACCTGGAGCTGTACACGCTTGGTATAGGTGCCATCCATCGCCGACATCAGCCAGAAGAGCACCGCCACCAGCATACAGATCAGGAGTGCCACCCATCTGCGCTGACGGAGGAAGTAGGAGACTGTGCCCCAGCTCCGTACACGTCCACCCAAGCCACCCATGCTGCTGTGCTACCTATTTTACTTCTTGCCCTGCCCCTCTAGAGCAAAGATGTTATTGATATCCACCTTCATCTTCACGCCATCCCACACCTCGATGGTCACCTGGCGGGTCTCCTTATTGATGTCGCGGATGATAGCATAGATACCACCACTAGTGATCACCTTATCACCAGCCTTAAGTGCCTCGCGTGACTTGTCGAGCTCCTTCTGGCGCTTGCTCTGTGGGCGGATGATAAAGAAGTAAAAGATCACGATCATCACTACGATCATGATTACACTGGACCACATACCTCCGCCGGCTCCTACTGGTGCTTGTAATAGTAAAGTTGTCATAGCTTTATATTTTCTCTTGTTAGTTATTATTTATTCCTATGTTGTCACGGGTCACATCCCCAGTATGGTGCCCTCCTCTTTCAGATCTTCGAAGAGCTCATGCAGTATCCCGTTGATAAAAGCGTGGCTATGCGGAGCACTGTAGTAGTGAGTAAGATTGAGGTACTCATTGATGGTGACTGTCGTTGGGATCAGCGGAAACTTGATCGCCTCGGCCATCGCCAACTGTAAGATCAAGTAGTCCATCTCACTCACACGCTCACGGTCCCAATTCTTGAAGTAGTGACTGATCCTTTCACGGTACTCCTCGCCACCACGGATCGCCGCCTCTAGCAGGTCGTAGCCAAATCGCTCCTCATCCTCAGAGCCATAGGCAGGTCTACGCACCTCAGCAAAGGGCTTCTCCTCTGTCACAGCGTTAAATGCCTTGGTCACAAAGGTAAAGACGATCGGAATGTCATCATTAAGATAGGTGCTAAAGCCGGAAAGGATCTCCTCAAACTGCTCATTGTCCAAGAATAGCTCGCCATAAAAATGGCGCCAAGCACGTCGCACGGAGTCAAAGTCTTCCCACTCCACCTCCACCGCACCCGTGAGTAGCTGCTCTACGATCTGCTGTGTAGCACGACGGACAAAGAGGAGGTACTCACTGCTCGAGTAGTTGAGGTCATTGCGGAGCGATAGGAGCGCCACATCCTCCCCCAGAAGCTGTATCAGTGGGTTACGGATCAGATGGTTAAGGAGCGCTACCACCTCATGGTCTTGGGTAAACTTCTCCTCCTCCACACCCAGCATCTCCTCTGCCATCTCCGACACCTCGAGGGGCAGACCTAGCAAAAAGAGATACAAGCGATACGAATCTTCAGACGCCACTCTCAAGATACCCAAAGCCGTAGCTAGAGACATGCCACGCACCTTATAATAGTTATATAGGATCTGCAGCACCTTTATCCTCATCAACGTCCTATTGATCATACCTCTCTCCTACTCCAATGAAGTCAAAAACAATGTTACCATTCCCCGATCGCAAAGTTACACTTTTTCGGGCAAATCTCCGCTTCCACACCCTCCTCTATCACTCCCCACGCTTGCCACGCCTACCGATTGCCCTTCGAGCGGTTGTGTGTCTTACAGAGCATCTGGCAGTTAGCCTCCGTAGAGCTCCCACCATGACTCCATGCCGTCACATGATCAGCATCCATCTCATTAAGGCGGTAGATCCTCTGCTGTAGGCTCGAGTTGGGGTTCGGTTCGGGTTCATTTCTAGCAAATTTAATTAAAATAGCCCTTACGATAAAGCCAGGGTCGCACCTAATTAAAAAGCCCCGATCCTTTCTCTCTTCGTTTGTGGCGGGTGTGGCGATCAAGCCACACCCGCCTGCCCTCTCACTGCCCAGCTACAAAGGCATCAGCATCGAAGCCGGTCACACACCGACTGGTCCATCATCCTCCTCTGTGGGGTTAGAGGGGAGCGTCCCTCCTCCTTCCGTCTCTATGCTCTTCTTTAGGAGCTCGTCCACGTTGAGGAAGCCGGTACGGGAGATCTTACCCTTCATCTCGGTGCTAGGGGTGAAGCGGACGTGCGCCTTCTCTATCAGCTCGGGCGTAAACTCCTCGAGGGTTGGGGCCGACTTGCTCTTGATGCGGGTTGAGAAGCTCCCCAGCTCTCCTAGGCGGACGTTAAAGCCCTTAGTGAGGTAGGCGAGCGCTGAGACGGAGAGGGCGTCGAGGACGGCGATTACGTCGGAGCGGTGCAGGGTACAGCGGTCAGCGATGTCTTCTGCCAGCTCCTTGGAGGAGATGGTACCGATCGACTTAGCCGTTGCTACTGCTATGCGCGGTGTCTTTGCGTTGGGCACGCTATTCTTACGTTCGTAAACTCTGTAACCAAATGCCATAATAAGTACTGTTTTAAGTGGTTAGTAAATTGGGTTAGTTAGTTATTTCTTTCTTCTTATCAATCTAAGTAGTGCCACGAGAGCAAGGAGCAGGAGCAAGCGATGGATCAAGGTGGTCATTTGCTCTAGCAGGCTCTTGGTGGCGGGTCCGGATTGCCTGCTCTCATCTGTCTGCTGGACATCCGAAGTACGATGGTGGGCAGTCTGCTCGTGGTACTGCCGTCGCTCTATCTTCACTCCTCCTCTGGCTTCTTGAGGGGGCGAGGGCGTTGTCGCTCCTATCTCCTCCGCCCTTACCGCACGGGGTCGATCGAGCCTTGGCGTCTCAGAGAGGGAGGGGAGCTGGACCTCTTGAGGTGGAGGACTTCCCCACCAGGTCACTTCAAGGGTCACCCCTTCGTCCCTCTTATCTTGCTGATCCTTCTCTTGTCGCACCTCTTGGTGTGCCGTTGCCTGCTTCGAAGAGCTACATCCAAGCAAGGCTAGTGCCAGGAAGAGGAGGGAGATGACTCTGCGCCTCAACATGTGGTGGCAGGAGGATCTCCTTCGTCTCCACCCATGACCCGCTGGCGTGCCACATAGTCGATACCGATCAGTCCGCCGACAAAGGTCATCACCTCGCCAAATGCGATCAGGACACTCTGGTGGATCTCCCCGGGTGGCGTGACCCAAAAGCCCAACATTAGGAGCAAAATACCGGTAAGTGAAAGCGCCGCTGCAAGGGAGAGGCGGAAGGTCTGCATGGAGTGTATCATAGCGTACGCCTTAGTTAAGCACCTTAGCATTAAAGCAAGGGCACATCTTGATCCACTCCTCCGGCGTGACATCGCCATCGCCATTGAGGTCGGGGCTCAGGTCGCGGTGCCCCACCACATAGACATCAGGGTAGAGCTGCTTTAGCTCCGCCACCAACTGCTTAAGGGTCTGGCGCTGCTCTGGCGTGCGGGTGTCACGAGGTAGCCCCTTGGCAGTCAGACCACCCTCATAGCAGATACCAAGAGAGTAGCGGTTGTACCCCCGAGCATGGGCACCCTCCTTATCCACATGGCGGAGGCTGTAGAGACTACCATCGCGGGTGATGTAATAGTGGTAGCCAGCACCATCATACCCCCGGAGTAGATGGTCGCGTACCAGTTGCTCAGGCGAGTAGCGCTGGGTCACACGCGTAGCACTGCAGTGTACCACAGCGAGGGTGATACGCCGGTCGGAGCGGATCAGCTCGCGACTGTCTGTGATGAGGGTAGGTCTGTCCTCAGGCATCCACTGTTTGGGAGGAAATAAAAACGAAGTTGTAACCATAATCTAGCATATATTTAAGAGTTAAACATTAAGCTAAAAGAGTATATCTTTATTTGCTTTCGAGGACAAAGATAGCAGACAAAAAAGAGCACAATCCTATTTCATACACTTTAAGCCTATTTCATCCCTTTTCAGAGCCACACATTGCCATCTCTAGATAGCAAAAGAAACCCCTCTGCAAGCCAACTCGCTGCAACATAAAGAGATAAAGAAACTAAGACTCTAACACACTCAAATAGAGCCAAGTAGATAACTCAACTCAAGCACGGTGCAAAATGAGTTTTTCCTCTCATAAATAATAACTATGTTTGCGCCAAACAAACTAATAATTGAGATAAAAAATGAGCATAAAGAACATAGAATTACCAAACGATTACAACTGCACGCTACAGGTACGGTGGGTGGCGCAGAGATACATGCCCACGATACAACCCGAGAGCGCTTCACGGTGGCTACGCAGAGAGATACACCGCAACGCCGAACTAGCCGAACAACTCAAGTCGCTTGGCTGGGCAAGCCGCAACCACAACTTCAACCCCCGCCAGCTACGTGCGCTCGTCACCCACCTCGGCCCTTTCTGGTAGCCGCCAATCCGTGCCGGCACCTTCACTCAACGCAAGTTGGAGTTGCACCCGCACAACACCACACTCCTCCTCTGTACGATGCCCGACCTCCGTCGGAGTCGTGTTGGTTTTCGCAAAATCTAATACCCCGGGGGCGCCCCAAACCCTGCGGGACGTGCGTTCCCTTCGCTAGTGCATTCGATCCCGACCTCCGTCGGGATCGTCTCGAGGCGGTTCGGCATTATCACTGTTAAGCTATCCTCAATGAAACCTTTATAACTGTCTCCTTAAAATTGTATCTTTACGCTCAAATACTATCATCGCTCCTATGCCAAACCATCATATTAGAGCAATGTATAAGTAAAATGCAAGAACCAAAAGATACTACATACAATACAGATTATTCTGCGCTTACATCCTAACCCTTTGTATGGTATCATCAAAACTTATAATTGTGAAAAGACATGTCATTGTATAGAATAGAGAAAGAGAAGGTAGCACTTGTTAAGGAGAAGCCTTTTAAATTGGAGAAAGAGATCCAAGCCATTGTTGAAAAGAACCTTCAATCATTACTTGGGCTTGAATTTATCAGGTCGGAATTTGCTCTTAACTCTTTCCGCATAGACTCTTTGGCGTTTGATATGGAGAAAAAATCCTTTGTCATCATAGAGTACAAAAGAGATAAGAACTTCAGTGTTATCGACCAGGGGTATGCTTACCTATCCCTAATGTTAAATAACAAGGCGGAATTCATCTTAGAGTACAACGAATCCAGATCAGAATCCCTCAAGCGCTCTGATGTCGATTGGTCTCAGTCGAAGGTGGTATTTATTTCTCCTAACTTCACCACATATCAAAAAGAAGCGATTAACTTCAAGGATCTCCCAATAGAATTATGGGGCATCAAGTATTTTGCAAATGGCACCCTTTTATTCGAACAGATAATCAACCGGACAAGCAAAGAGAGCATTAAAGCAGTTGCCAACAGTGAGACAATAAAGACTGTAAGCCAAGAGATTAAGGTATATAGCGAGCAAGACCATCTGGAGAATAAAAAATCTGATTTAGTAAATATATACAACGAAATTAAGGAATTCTTGCTGTCTCTTGGAGAGGATATCACAATTCAACCCAAGAAAACAACAATTGGTTTCAAGGTCGGCAAAAAAGTATTTTGTGATTTTACCATACAGAATAATGATATAAGATTATTTCTGAATGTAAAGAAAGGAATACTTAGAGATCCCGAGAAGATTACACGTGACATGTCAGGTAAAGGGCACTGGGGGAATGGAGATTATGAGGTTCGCCTCCCATTGAAGGATGATCTTGAGATAGATTATGTATTTGGTTTATTGAAGCAAGCAATAAATAAGAATAGAGAATAATAGCAAGATCCTTAGGAAGTCTAGTGTATCTCTCCCTGTCTTGGATTGGAGGGGGTCGCCTATATGGAGAATGCAAGCTTCGAACTTGGAAAATCTAAGTTCTCAGCTAAGATTTGTAGAAGTCCCGTTTCCAACTTTTCACGGCTTCATATATGGGCATTGCGCGTCACGATCCCAGCGGTGCGACGTCCGACCTGCGTCGGAGTCGTTTTTATATTGTGCAAAATCTAATACCAGGGTGGCGCACCATCCCTTGCGGGATGTTGCTTACCCTTCGCTAGGGTATTCGATCCCGACCTCCGTCGGGATCGTCTCAAGACATCGCCGCATACACATATCAAACGGCAACCCCACCCGACCACAACGCATGTCAGATGTCGGAATCTACCAAAATACAACTTGGGCAATGAGCGTACAGAGACAACCCCGACACATAATGGACGTCGATCTCCTACAAATCACAATTAGGAATCAACAAAACGCAAACAACCCCGACGGTTGTCGGGGTTGAAGAGACTAGCAAAGGGTAAGGGGATAGCCCCGCCACCCTGGTAACCATACCGCTACCCTCTACCCGACTCCGACGCAGGTCGGATGTCGTACCCCACCAGAAGACAACATAAGAATCAACGAAACGCATACAACCCCGACAACCGTCGGGGTTGAAGAGCCTAGCGAAGTGTAAGGGGCAAAGCCCCGCCACCCTGGCAACCATACCGTTACCCTCTACCCGACTCCGACGCAGGTCGGATGTCGTACCGTCCCGAATATCTCACCACTGGTACGACGTCCGATATCCAACGTGATCGCCACAACGAGATCATTTAGTATCCCCTAAACTCATTAAATGTGTCTCCTTCAGGTCTACCGCCAGATACCAACAAGACAAATCGGGCAATCTACACAACTTTAATTCGTCCTGAGATAAGAGCAGTATTTAGCAAGTAGGCTCTCTAATGGGAGGTCACCTTTTTCAAAACGCTCAGCATCAAGCGGTAGCAGTCGTTCGTACACTTGGGTCTTACCTTTATATAGAGCTTTGAGATATGGATTTCCATTTTTGTGCTCGATACCGATTTCAGTGAAGTAGGCAGTGATATCCTCTGGGTCATAGATGATAGAATAACTAGGACGCTTGGCACCTGGGACATCCTCTCGAAGGATCTCTTTCTTTACCAGATCTTGTATGTCCCTTATGGCTGTATCCTTGGAGCATTTTGCCAATGATGCCCAGGTCTTGGATGTTATCTTTGCTTCGTAACCATCTAGAAATAGATTTAATACATCGGTTTGCCTCTGGCTAAGTGGCACAGAAGACACCTTTTGCCAGAAGAATCCTTTGTTCAAAACGATGCTGATAGTGCTCTCTGCATCGTCGAGTGATTTTGAGAGCGTCTCTGCATACCAGCGCATCCATTCTGTGAGATCTCCATCACCGCGCTGAGCTTTCTCTAGGACATTATAATAGCTTTTTTTGTCCTTATTGATCTGAGAGGAGATATTATAAAATCTGAACTCACTCTTATCTGCACGAGCTAATAGCATATCAGAGAGTATACGTGCCAAACGTCCATTGCCGTCTTCAAAGGGGTGAATACTAACAAACCAGAAATGCGCAATAGCCGACCGCATGACCGAATTTATCTGCTCCTCACTGTTAAACCACTTAAGAAAATGCGCCATCTCATCCCCTACTCGCTCTGGCGAAGGTGCGACATAATGTATCCTCTCTCTGCCAAGCATGCCGGAAATTATATGCTCCTCATTTGTGCGATACTTCCCGACCTCTATCTGCGAGCCCTCGCTGTAGCCGGTGGGGAAAAATGCAGCATGCCAAGCACAAAGCTTTTCTTTCGTTAATGGCTGGTCGTAATTACTTACAGCATCGAGCATAACAGCGACAACAGAGTCGATGTAATGCGATGGTGCAGTCTGCTTGATATTTTCTATTCCTAACTTTTGGGCTATTGAGGATCGTACTTCATCTATATTCAATCGCACACCCTCTATTTCTGACGAATAAACGACGTCATAGGTCAGATTTTCCGCCATAGCCTGTAGCTTATTATCGAAGCCTAGTGAAGCGAGCTTGCCGTACAATAAACCCTGTTTGCGATTGACTTCTTCTTGAATTATAGCCAATTCTGTCGCATCCCATCGGAATGCAGTCCAATCATCTCTCTCGTGTATATACATCGTCTGGGCAAGTATAATGCGTCATTTAATAGCGAATAACGTCGCAACCTCTGCGACAAATTTAGCTAATTATTGTAGCAATTCAAATATCCTCGCGCATCAAAAGCACGAGTACAATCGAGGGCAACCCCCGACTATAGTCGGATGTCGTACGGAAATGCAGTGTGGTGTGGGATATTCTGGAGGGGTGTGTGATTTGTTGATTTTTGTACTATCGATTAGTTTTAACACTTGTGTAAATACTGGCTGTCCGGTAAAATGGGTACTTTTGCTTATGTCTTAATTTCTGATTTCAAAGCTAAAGATAAGACAAATGGAACTGATTCCAAATTATAGAAATTAGCCCCAAACTTTGACCTTCAGAATACTTTTACCTGACACCAATAATAATGAATGAATTAAATCTCACGAAGGGACAAATGAATACAGTGAAGTGTATACATTTAGAGGCAAATTCGACGGAGTACACCAATTTGCGCTCCTCCGCGAGATTTCATTTTGAGGGGTTCACAGAAAAAATGCAAAGCTTTGGATCAGTAGATTCTCTTTCGGTACAACATTATTATCCGTATGCTAGATTGAAATATATGCCTGCAATGAAACATCTTAAAATTGGCACCTTGATCTCCATTTTGACAGTGATCTTTCTTTCTTCTACAAATATGAGTGGTCAAGTCACCCACGTTACAGCTTGCATAACCGACTCTTCTC
>JAUNLH010000061.1 GCA_030532365.1 Porphyromonas sp. | reverse complement strand
CTTAGATGTATCGAAGTTGGGAACTTAGACAACTCGAAGTTCCCAACTCAGATTTACCCAAGTACGGGTCTTCCCTATTTCTGACTAGGGAAGAGGAAATCGTGCCGGCAGGAACCAACGAAACTTCGTCCATCATTATGATGAATAGTCAAAACATATTTGCTACATTTGCAGTCCGAAAGGGTCCTTGAGCTGAATTAGATCAAGGGCATTCATAAGACTCGTGGAGAGATTTGAGCATGCTTGCAACCACGTTAAAACAATGCTAAAAGGGCTTCTTAATAAGGCATGTTGGTCACCAGTCCCCGACCTGAGCCAAGCCTAGCATCTTTTAGCATACCTACGTTTAGCGTGCCCCAGTCACTTCAAGTCTTGTGTGGAGTGAGATTGTACATTATTGTCTAACAACGAGATATGCAAGATATTATGAGCAAAAACTTTTTATTCACCTCTGAGTCGGTAAGCGATGGGCATCCAGACAAGGTGGCAGACCAGATATCCGATGCGATTTTGGACAACTTCCTTGCCTACGACCCCCGATCTAAGGTAGCGTGCGAAACGCTCGTGACGGCAGGGCAGGTGATAGTCTCGGGTGAGATCAGCTCGACCACATACGTCGACATACCGCAGGTAGTGCGCGACGTGGTTCGCAACATAGGCTATAATAAGAGCGAGTACCTCTTTGATGCCGATAGCTGTGGCATCCTCACCTCGATACAAGAGCAGAGCCCCGACATTCACAGAGGCGTCGTAACTGAAAGGGAAGAGGAGCAGGGCGCAGGTGACCAGGGGATGATGTTTGGCTACGCCTCCAACGAGACCCAGGACTATATGCCGCTCCCCATAGAGCTATCGCACACGCTCCTACAGGAGCTGTCGCGGATCCGTAAGGAGGAGCCGGATCTGATGCCCTATCTGCGTCCGGACGCAAAGAGTCAGGTAACCCTGGAGTACAACCCCGATGATCGCACACCTCAGCGTGTACACACCATCGTCATCAGCACCCAGCACGATGACTTTGTGAAGCCGCACGGAGGGCTCCCACAGGAGAAGGCAGACCGCATGATGCAGGATAAGATAAGGCAGGATGTCCGACAGATACTGCTTCCCAACCTACTCGATCGCTATCCTGCAGAGATACGCAAGCTCTTTGATAATAACATGGTTCTGCACGTCAACCCCACTGGTAAGTTTGTGATCGGTGGACCTGCAGCCGACACAGGTCTCACAGGGCGGAAGATCATCGTGGATACCTATGGCGGTAAATCATCACACGGAGGAGGCGCCTTTAGCGGTAAAGACCCGAGCAAGGTGGATCGCTCAGCGGCCTATGCTGCGAGGTACATGGCAAAGAACCTCGTAGCCGCTGGTGTCGCAGATGAGATCAAGATCCAGCTAGCCTACGCCATAGGTGTGGCAGATCCTGTAAGTATCTTTGTCGATACCTACGGCAGAGGGCACCTGGAGCTGTCGGATGCAGAGATCGCAGAGCGGATCAGGGAGCTCTTTGACTTCCGCCCTCACGCCATCACAAAGCACCTCAAGCTACGCAATCCTATCTATCAAGAGACCTCCGCCTATGGGCACATGGGGCGCACGCCAAGGCAAGTCAAGAAAGACTTCAACGGCAGATACCAAGAGCCCATCACCAGAGAGGTAGAGCTGTTTACTTGGGAAAAGCTCGACCTTGTAGAGGACATCAGGAGCCTCTTTGGTCTGTAGGTCGCTGACTGACAACTACAAAAGAGCCCGCAGGTAACTTCTCACCTACGGGCTCTTTTATCTGTAACTCAAGCGTCTCTGACTACTCTACATCTCTGAAGTAAAGCTCATCAGGGATAAATGCTAGTTGCTCACCAATCTTGGCGAAGCGGGGACGGATGTCGTTCCATTGAGAGGGCCAACCACCCTTGATCTCTCCGATGTAAGTGAATTGTACCTTATGAAGTCCCTTGCCAAGAGCAAGCATGGTATCATTGGTTGCGGTCTTCTTTACCTCGTCCTCATTATCGATAACCACTTCGTCATCAACCCAAACCTTGTGGAGGAGAGAGCTCACTCTGTAGACACCATCGACGGGAACATTGACGTAACCGGTGATGATAGTGCCGAAGTGATTGACGTTGCTCATGTGGTGCTCCAACGCGGGCTTGATGTAGAATGGCTGCTTAGCAGCTGCAAACTCAGTTGGGTAGGTAACATCAAACTCTTTGTGGGCTAGCAACTCGTCGCTAGTGAAGAAGCGTCCCTTGGTGTGCTGAACCTTGATGCCCTGAGCATACTTCTGAGCAAAGTCCTCGTCGGAAGTCTGTGCGACTGCAGGTGCAAACTCCGCCTTGTCAATCGTGATAGTCCGTACTGGGCTCATACGACCTCCGTGGGTAGCAGAGCGGATCTTCAGCGTCGTATCATCGGTAAAGGTGAGCGGAGTACTGTATATTTCAGAGTTCTTAAGTGTGGGCTCACTGCCATCGATGGTATAGATGATCTTATCTACATGATTGGTGGTAGTGAACTCTACATTGGTACTCTCGCCAACAAAAGCTATGTGGTCAATGCTTCCTCCAGGCTGCTCTGGCTGAGGGATATAGTAGTAGACGTCATGCTGGTCCATACGAACTTGGAAGTTCTCAAGACGGCGCTCAAAGTCCTTAAAGTCCTTCTTCTCCAGTGGCGTCCACCCCACCTCAGCAACAGCGATGATGCGTGGGAAAGCCATGTACTCCATTTGCCAAGGCTCGTAGAGATACTCCGACCAGACATTTCCCTGGACACCTAGGATATGGTGGCGCTTATCAGCGTCGATCGCCTTAGGCATCGGATCGTAGTCGTAGACCCGATCAAGCGTAGAGTAACAGCAGATAGCAGTCGGCTCTATGTTGCTATCGCCCTGGTAGTGATCTAGATAGTAGCCTGCGCTAGCTGGGGTCATGATCACATCGTGCCCCATATTTGCAGAGACAATACCTCCGTGCTCGCTTGTCCATGACATCACAGTGGCGCTTAGTGCAAGACCGCCTTCTAGAATCTCCTCCCATCCAATCATCTTCTTATCAAGAGAGAGGACAACCTCCTCGATCTTGTGGATGAAGTAGCTCTGAAGCTCGAACTCATCCTTCAGTCCCTCCGACTTGATGCGAGCCTGACATTTAGAGCAAGTCTTCCAGATATCCTTAGGACACTCGTCGCCACCTATATGTAGGTACTCGCTGGGGAAGAGCTCAGCCACCTCTTTCAGCACATTCTCAGCAAAGGTAAATACATCATCGTTACCTGCGCATAGCACCTCATTGGAAATTCCCCAGATATTACGCACCTCGTAAGGGTAATCTTTGCCATAACAGCCTAGCTCTGGAAATGCAGTTAAGACCCCAACATTGTGCCCTGGGAACTCGATCTCAGGGATCACTTGGATGTTACGCTCAGCTGCATAAGCTACGATCTCCTTCACCTCCTCCTGTGTATAGAAGTAAGGTCCATACTCCGTACCATCGCCCTCGGTACGTACAGATGCGACCTCCGTTAGCTCCGGATACTTTTTGATCTCAATTCTCCAACCTTGGTCCTCCGTTAGGTGCCAGTGCATGGTATTGAGCTTCATCATCGACATCACGTCGAGCTGTTTCTTCACATCCTCCACTGGTATCCAGTGACGGCAAGGATCGAAGTGCTTGCCTCTGTAAGCAAAGCGGGGCTCATCTACGATGGATACTTCTGGGATCTCCCATGCTACTGACCTCACTGTTTGTGACGACTCGACCTCAGCTGGCAACAGCTGTAGCAAGGTCTGCATACCCCAGAAAGCACCACTCTTAGTGCTAGCTTGGATGCGGACACCCTCGCTCTGAGATGCGTCTAGTGTGTAGCCCTCAGCGTTGGGAACTACATCCTCACCTACGAGTGCAAGCATGATCTCTTGCTTTGGGTTGCGACTCTCGGTGACTACTTGTACGTTATACCCTGTAGAGCTCTTGAGCTTACCAGCAAAAAACGATGCTACCTCCTCCAGCTCTGGGTTGCTTGCTACGATGGTGGTATTCTTAGTGAGCAATATCTTGCCCTCGCCTGTCTTCTCGAGCTGTACTGGCTCTGGAATGATGTGGATACCTGCATTGTGCGCCAGCTCCTCCTTAGCTCCACCTCCACAAGAGGCGAGTATCAGCAAGCACGAAGCACCAGCAGTAAGTAATCTAGTAAATGACTTCATGGGAAAATCTCTTAGTTAGTTGAGTTGAAATAGTTACTATTCACACAAATTTACGAATAATCAAGCGGAAATCCTATTCCCATAAAAAAGTGCACCGACAGAGGACTATCGGTGCACCATAGATTGGGTATAGAGCTCTTACCAAGCAAACATCGGCTTGCTCGACATTAGGTCTGCCACCTTCTCGGAGACCTGCTTCTTCACAGCCTCATCCTCCGGGCTCGTGAGCACATCATCTATGAGGTGGACGATGGTCTTGACCTCATCCTGCGTCACGCCACGTGTGGTGATCGCTGGAGTACCTACACGGAATCCGCTCGTCTGGAAGGCGGAGCGATCATCAAAGGGAACCATATTCTTATTCACCGTGATATGCGCCTCCTCCAGAGCCTTCTCTGCTACACGACCAGTAAGCTCTGGGAACTTCTTCCTCAGGTCGATCAAGGCGAGGTGGTTGTCCGTACCACCAGAGACCACCCCATAGCCGAGCTCTACAAAGGTGTCAGCCATGACCTTAGCATTTTCGATTACCTGCTTTTGGTAGGTCTTGAATGAGGGATCAAGCGCCTCTCCAAAGGCAACTGCCTTAGCAGCGATCACGTGCTCTAGCGGACCTCCCTGTACACCTGGGAAAACTGCAGAGTCGAGAAGAGAGGTAAAGCTCCTTACCACTCCCTTCTTGGTCTTCTTGCCCCATGGATTGTCAAAGTCCTTACCTACGATGATCACGCCACCGCGTGGTCCGCGCAGAGTCTTGTGGGTTGTAGAGGTGACTACGTGGGCATACTTCACAGGGTTATCCAGCAGTCCTGCAGCGATCAGTCCTGCGGGGTGCGCCATATCTACCATAAAGATAGCACCCACACTATCTGCGATATCGCGCATACGCTGATACTCCCACTCACGTGGATAGGCCGACCCACCACCGATGATTAGCTTGGGCTTATGCTCGTGTGCTAGCCGCTCCATCTCATCGTAGTCTACACGTCCATCCTCCTTCTTCACGTTATATCCTATCGGATGGTACAGAATACCGGAGCTATTGACAGCCGATCCGTGAGAGAGGTGCCCTCCGTGGTCCAGGTTAAGCCCCATAAAGGTATCGCCCGGCTTGAGCACGGTCATGAGCACCGACATATTGGCCTGCGCGCCAGAGTGTGGTTGCACATTTGCCCACTCTGCTCCGAAGAGCTCCTTGAGCCGATCTATAGCCAGCTGCTCTGCTTGGTCTACAAATTCGCACCCGCCATAGTAGCGACGACCGGGGTAGCCCTCAGCATACTTATTTGTAAACTCGCTACCCATGATCTCCAAAACTCCCTGACTGACGAAGTTTTCCGAAGCGATCAGCTCCAGACCCGTCCTCTGACGCTCGCGCTCCTTCTCTAGGATAGCGAATACTTGGTTATCTCTTTTCATCTTATATCAAATTTCATTATAAATACTTCTACGTCAAAGCGTACATAACAAAAATATACAATTTAGATGACGAGACCAAACACCTACGATAGATCCTAGCTAAATAGAGAAAACCCCGCACGGGGCAGATACTCCGTGCGGGGTTCGCGTGATCGGACTGGGACTCGAACCCAGAACCTACAGCTTAGAAGGCTGTTGCTCTATCCTGTTGAGCTATCCGACCTTGCTTGTGCCTGCAAAGATAATAAAATTTCTTTAGTTGAGGGAGCATTTCCCCATCAGTCCTCCTAGACTTTTCACTACGGTTGCAAAAAAGCACCACATGGATTTGCAAAAAGAAAGCATTGCTACTCGGAGTCACCCGAGACCCGAACTTAGGTCGATCTGAGTTGGGAACTTCGACTTATCTAA
>JAUNLH010000012.1 GCA_030532365.1 Porphyromonas sp. | reverse complement strand
GGTCGAGTTCTCCTCAATGCAACCCTAAAAATTGCACTTCGATGTTGAACTTAGGGAATACCAATAAGTTCTCATACTACGGATCCTTTCATTATATCAATTCACCAAGACAAAAGAGACAAAAGTCTAGGAACCATTAACTTACAGAGATCTGAAAGTAATATAGGTTTGCTTAACTGCTTTCGAGATGAAACAGCAAATAAATATGGTATATTTGTGCTAAGTTGGATTTCGGCTACACGAGTGTACAGCACCCTGTAGCATTAAAATTGAAAGTTTATAAGTATATGAATCAGAAGGATTTTGATAAGGAGTTTAGGTTGTACGCTACCAAGCATCTTGGGCTTAACTCTCTTGCTCTAGATAAGTATATGATCACCAATCAGCAACAATCACGAGGCTACATCTCTCCTACAATTATAGAGGAACGCCAACTCAACGTGGCGCAGATGGACGTATTTAGTCGTCTCATGATGGATCGAATCATCTTTTTGGGCTCAGCCATTGATGATTACGTGGCTAACGTGGTGCAAGCACAGCTTCTCTTCTTAGAGACAAGCGACCCGGGCAAGGACATCTCGCTCTACATCAACTCTCCTGGAGGGTCTGTGTATGCCGGTTATGGGATCTACGACACGATGCAATACATAAACTGTGACGTCAGCACTATCTGTACTGGCATGGCTGCTAGTATGGGTGCCATCATCCTCGTCGCCGGAGAGAAGGGGAAACGCTTTGCTCTACCGCACAGCAGAGTGATGATCCACCAACCTCTGGGAGGAGCCCAAGGGCAAGCCAGTGATTTGGAAATATCTGTCCGCGAGATCATTAAGGTGAAGCAGGAGCTCTACGAGATACTCTCTAAGCACAGCGGCAAGAGTATCGAGGAGATAGAGAGAGACAGTGATCGTGACTACTGGATGACCTCGGAGGAAGCTCTAAAGTACGGCATCGTGGACAAGGTGCTATATAAGGACGAGGATCACGATAAGTAATTGAGCATAAGACATATATAGATGACTAAAAAAACAACTAGAGGAACTGGACACAAAGGTACAGGAGTAGAGGAGCGGTGCGATATTTGTGGTCGCCCTGCCAGTATGCTCGAATACTTAATTCCAGGTCCTGTGGGCAATCTATGCAATGAGTGTGCTACATCAGTACACCTAGCAGTAGAAGAGGTCAAGAACAAGCAGAAGAACTTCGACCAGTTTGCCCTCCCCTCTCTTGAGGAACTACCAAAGCCAAAAGAGATTGTCGACTACCTCAACCGCTATGTGATAGGTCAGGATGAGGCTAAGCGTACCATCGCTGTGGCGGTATACAATCATTACAAACGACTTATATACCACAGTGAGCTGAAGCGGGATGGGAGCAAAGACAGTAGCAACATAGAGCTGGATAAGAGCAACATCATAATGGTAGGACCGACAGGTACCGGAAAGACCTTGCTCGCTCGCAGCATAGCAAGGATGCTCAAGGTCCCCTTTACGATTGTAGATGCGACTGTATTCACGCAAGCAGGTTACGTGGGAGAGGATGTGGAGAGTATCCTTAGTCGCCTATACCAAGCTGCGAACTACGATGTGGAGGCAACGGAGCGCGGGATTGTCTTTGTGGATGAGCTCGACAAACTCTCTCGAAAGCAAGACAATCCCAGCATCACTCGTGATGTAGGTGGTGAGGGGGTACAGCAAGGTCTCCTTAAGCTACTAGAGGGTGCCGACGTGCGTATAGCACCAGAGGGAGGTAGGAAGCATCCTGATCAACCTCTTGTGAAGATAAACACTGAGAACATCCTCTTTATCGCAGGAGGAGCCTTTGATGGTATAGAGAAAAAGATTGCAAAAAGGCTGAATACCAGAATGGTAGGATACACAAGCGATATTAGGGGTAAAAATGTAGAGAGTGGGTATGATCTGCTCAAATACACCTCACCCGCTGACCTACGTGACTTTGGGCTCATCCCTGAGCTAATCGGCCGATTACCAGTCCTAACCTACCTCCAACCTCTAGATCGAGAGGCACTTAGAGCGATCCTCACAGAGCCTCAAAATGCCATATCTAAGCAGTACAAGAAGCTACTAGCAATGGATGGAGTGGATCTGCGTATAGATGACGCAGTCTATGACTTTGTAGTCGACAAGGCAATAGAGTACAAGGTTGGTGCTAGAGGGCTTAGGTCAATCTTTGAAGACATTATGCGCGATGCGATGTACGAGCTCCCATCCAATGAGGATAGGAGAGCCATCCGTATCACGAGGAATTACGCTGAAAAGCATCTCAGACAGACGACTTTAGATCAAATAAGTGCCTAAAACAGATGATTGGTAGAAATAAGACATGGTGGTTGTAGTCGTAGGGGAAAAGTGGTATCTTTAACCAAGACAATGGGAAGATACCGCAGCTATTCTGTACGAAGACAGGATCTCTGGCTTATGGTAAAACCACTCAGGCACACACTAATGAGCAATATTCAATGAGATGACCAACAAGACAGCACGTACCGAAAAGGTGTATAGCATACTGAAACAATTCTTTGGCTTTGATTCCTTTAAGGATCAACAGCTTGAGATCATTCACAGTGTCCTAGAGGGGCACAACACCTTTGTCCTCATGCCTACAGGAGGTGGGAAGTCGCTGTGCTACCAACTCCCAGCTTTGGCAATGGAGGGGACAGCTGTCGTCATCTCACCGCTGATAGCACTCATGAAGAACCAAGTAGACGCAATTAGAGGTTGCTCAGACATCAACGCTGTAGCACACTTCATGAATTCGTCCTTGTCAAGAGCACAGCTCGATGAAGTGCACTCTGATCTGAGATCCGGAAAGACCAAGCTACTTTATGTAGCACCTGAGAGCCTCTCAAAGAGTGAAAATATGGAGCTCTTCAAAGAGATGAACATATCTTTCTTTGCAGTGGACGAAGCTCACTGTATCTCTGAGTGGGGGCACGACTTCCGACCAGAGTATCGGAAGATACGCGATGTCGTAGAGGCCATTGGGTCAAAGCCAATCATTGCTCTTACCGCTACAGCTACCCCGATGGTCCAAGACGACATCATCAAGACCCTCCAGATAGAGGATGCCAACGTCTTTATGGGCTCTTTCAATCGCGCCAACCTCTTTTACGAGATACGGCAGAAAGATGATAAGATCGACGAGGATATCATACTCTTCATAAAGGCTCACAAAGGCAAGACAGGCATTGTTTACTGCATGAGCCGCCAGCAGGTGGAGACCTTCGCAGAGGTGCTGCGGGCAAATAATATACGCGCACTCCCATATCACGCTGGGCTAGACAGCAGTGTGAGAGCGCAGGCTCAAGACGCTTTTATCAACGAAGAGATAGATGTCATTGTGGCTACGATAGCTTTTGGCATGGGGATAGACAAGCCGGACGTCCGCTTCGTCATACACTATGATATACCCAAGAGCCTTGAGAGCTATTACCAAGAGACGGGTCGTGCTGGAAGAGATGGAGGGGAAGGTATCTGTATCGGGTACTACAACAAGGAGGATGTACAGCGAATGAATAAACTCCTACAAGGCAGGAACAAGACCAATAGCGAAAGGCAAATAGGTCTGCAACTGCTTGATGAGATAGATGAATACGCGAGGAGCCCTATTTGTAGGCGGAAGTACCTACTACACTACTTCGGAGAGAGCTACCCGCATGATAATTGTCATAACTGTGATAACTGTAAGAAAAAAAGAATGGTAGTGGAAGTCAAAGAAGTATTAGTCTGCATTCTGAAGTCTGTGAAGGTACTGAAAGAAGAGTTTAAGACAGAGTATTTAATCAACTTCCTCAAAGGTAACAAGACTGCAGACATGCAAAATTATGGTCATGATGATCTAGAAGACTTTGGCTCATGCGAGGACAAAGACGAGGAGCTTCTAGAGACCGTAATACGACAAGCTCTCATAGATGGATACTTGGAGAAGGATGTTGAGCGCTTTGGGGTATTGTCGTTGACTGCAAAGGGGAAGGCATTCTTAAAGAAACCGAAACCAATCAAAATCCAGCTACCATCGGACGATGAGGAAGAGCCTCAGGAAGACTCACAAGCAGTGGGAAGCGGTATTGCCGATCCTCAGCTTTACTCTATTCTGAAAGATGTGTGTAAGAAGCTAGCACGTAAGCTCGACCTGCCACCCTATGTGATATTCCAAGATGCGAGCCTTCAAGACATGGCGACATTCTACCCCATCAATCTGGAGGAACTACAAAACATCTCCGGTGTAGGACAAAACAAAGCTCGCAGGTACGGCACACCATTTCTAGAGGTCATCAGTAAGTATGTGATAGAGAATGAGGTGGAGAGACCCGAGGACATCCGTATACGTACTGTACCCAATAGATCAAAGATCAAAGTCTCAGTAGTGCAGCTCATTGATCGCAAGGTATCTCTCGAAGACATAGCTTACATGCACAATCTCGACTTCTCAGAGTTACTCGACGAGATTGAAGCAATCGTATACAGTGGGACTAGGATTAACATCAACTACTTCATCCAGGACGTGATGGACGAAGATCAAGTTGAAGAGATATACGACTACTTTATCACCTCTACTACCGACGACCTTGACACAGCCATGAGCGAACTTGGGGAGTACGAGGAGGGCGAGATCCGTCTCGTGCGCATCAAATTCTTGTCTGAAGTAGCCAACTAGATCGATATGATTAAAGCGAACGCTGATAGAAAGATCCTTCTAGCTGGTCTCTTTGTCTTGATCCTTATCACTGCTTTGTCTTGCAGAAAGTCGAAACAAGGCGAGACGGAGCTGAACGACCAAATCCAGTGGAGCAGACTAGAGAACGCTCTAAGCTACACTCATCCTGTGATCGAAGAGGCATGGACAGGCATAGAAGACGAGAAGCCCATATTCTGGTCGCACCTTGATATACTCTTACCAGATACCAAGTCGGCAAAGCTCAAGGAGGCTGTAGAAAGGATCTCAAATACTCTCGTCCAGAACCTTCTAAGCAGCACAGACACAACACCCATACAGATAGATGACCACAAGCATCTTACGGAGGAGTTGCTAAACCTGGAGGTCGAAGAATACGTAAAGGACATGGGATTCTATCTTGAGCGGAGAGATCCCGGTACAGAACTATACTATCCTCTCTTCATCTTCAGAAAGGACGTCCACGATACACTGCTGTACAATGACCTAGGTCTGGTATCTATCGGGCGTCTCACACAAAGCTACGCTGGCGGTGCAACACACGAGACAGACTTCATGGAGACGCTAAACTTTAGTTTGAAGAGCGGAGAGCAAATCTCTCCAAGCTCACTCTTCATCGACATTGACAGTAAGTCTCTTAAGGAACTGATCCAGAAAGGATTGATCAACTACTTTGGGGTTGAGCGAGCTGAAGACCTCGTCAATCAAGGACTCTTCATTTACGAGCAAGAGGAGCTTTTCGTCCCTGTCAACTTCTTCTTTGACAAAGAGACTCTACACCTCTACTTCAACCCCTATGAAATTGGGATCCACGCTCTAAGCAGCATTGATATAGAGCTCCCCTACTCTGCTCTTGAGCCATACCTCCAACCACAGTTTGATTTCTTGATAGGCGAATGATGATCACACACGAGGAGCGAGACCTGATCCAAAGACTCTTCCCCACCCTATCTCAGCACCAGAGGGAACAACTAGAGGCTCTGCCCTCTCTATATGAGGACTGGAATACCAAAATCAATGTTATCTCTAGAAAAGACATAGACAACGTCTTCTCACACCACATCCTCCATTCCCTTGTCATAGGACGATTCACCAGCTTTGTCCCGGGGACTGAGATCTTCGATGTCGGCACAGGAGGGGGGCTGCCAGGCATTCCACTGGCTATTCTCTTTCCTGAGTGCCACTTCACACTCATCGATAGTGTTGGCAAGAAGGTGCGAGTAGCCGAGGAGATAGGAAGCGCTATCGGACTCACAAACGTCAGCTACCTCCACAGCCGTGCTGAGGAGCTACACGAGAGGTGTCATTTTATAGTCAGCAGGGCTGCTCTGAGAGCTACCGACCTTGTACAGATCGGGCAACGCCTTATCAACAAGAAAGAACAGCTTAATCCTCTACCAAATGGCATCATCACTCTTAAGGGGGGTGATCTAAGCGAAGAGCTCCGACCCTTTCGTAAGATCGCAAGTATTGAAGAGATTAGTGCCTATCTGCCTGATATGGAGTATTATGAGGAGAAAAAGCTCATATTCTTTCCCGCCTAGTATACCTAAGACATGCTATATATAGAGAAATATATGGTCAACATGGTGCAAGAAAACAGCTATCTCATTTGGGACGATAGCAGAGAAGCCTGCATCATAGACCCAGGATTCATGACCGATAGCAACCTCAAGCAGCTACAGCAGACCATAGAGCAAGAGCATCTGACACTCACCCGCTGTATAGGCACCCATCGCCACTTCGATCACTACTTAGGTGCGCTCAAAGTGAAGGAGCAGTATGGTGTGGTACTAGAGATGCCGGAGGAGGATATAGACCTCCTCCCTTCCATTGAAGATCAGATGAGGCTGCTGTACATCCCAAGTATCAGTCCATTAGAAGAGCCTGAGACGAAGCCACTCCAGCTCGAGCCAGATGGCAGCATCCACTTCGGAGACACCAAGCTACAAGTCATTAAGGCTCCTGGTCACTCTCCTGGTCATGTCTGCTACTATTACGCAGGTGGAGACGGCGCTCTATTTAGCGGCGATGTTATATTCCTCAACGACCATGGTCGCTACGACTTATGGGGAGGCAGCTATGAAGCATTGATGGATTCAATCAAAAACCTCCTCACCATCCTCCCTGCTAGTACTGTCATATACTCTGGACATGGTCCAAATACGACAGTAGGAGCAGAGAGGAGAAACTATCAGATGTAAAACTCAAGTAAGGAAACCTTAACAAAAACCTATTGAATAATGAATACAAACGACTTCACTATCCGCCACGTGGGGGTCACCAAGCCTGAAGAAGAGAAGAAAATGCTCGATGCCATCGGAATAGAGAGCATGGACAAGCTCCTAGACAAGGTAATTCCCAACAACATCCGACTAGAAAAAGAGTTGGAGCTACCTGAGCCCATGACAGAGCGTGAGCTCATAGAGCACATCAACGAACTGGGCAATAAAAACAAGATCTTCACCTCATACATTGGTATGGGCTGGTACGACAACTACACTCCAGCTGTCATACAGCGCAATGTCTTGGAAAACCCCGGCTGGTACACCAGCTATACTCCGTACCAAGCAGAGATCTCACAAGGACGCCTCGAGGCCCTCTTCAACTTCCAGACAGTCATCACCGAGCTCACCGCACTACCGCTCACCAATTGTTCTCTCTTAGACGAGGCAACCTCTGGCGCTGAGGCAGCTGCCATGATGCTCCACGGTCGCAGCCGTAAGCGCAAGAATGCCAATAAACTCTTCCTAGCTGATGATCTATTCCTCTCTACCCGTCGCGTGATTGAGACGAGAGCCATCCCATGGGACGTAGAAGTGGTAGTCGGTAAGGCTGAGGAGTTTGACTTCTCAGAGGAGTTCTACGGAGCTATCATACAGTATACCAACGACCATGGTGAGGTCAATGATCATCGCGACTTTATACAGAAGGCAAAAGAGGCTGACATCCAAGTCGCTGTAGCGGCAGACTTGCTATCACTCGTCCTCCTCACGCCTCCTGGCGAGTGGGGTGCCGACATCGTGTTTGGTTCATCACAGCGCTTTGGTATTCCAATGTACTTTGGTGGGCCATCCGCTGGATTCCTCTCATCTACTGACGCTTATAAGCGCATCATACCAGGTCGCATCATCGGGCTCTCCAAGGACGCCAATGACAAGCCTGCCTACCGCTTAGCGCTTCAGACTAGAGAGCAGCACATCAAGCGAGAGCGAGCTACTTCCAACATCTGTACAGCTCAGGCTCTACTTGCTACTATGTCAGGCTTCTACGCTGTGTACCACGGTGCGGAAGGACTAAGAGATATCGCTGGTAGAGTACACACCTATGCAGTATCAGTCGCTGAGGCTCTGACAAAGATGGGCTACAACCAGAGCAATAAACTCTTCTTCGATACCCTCTACATCACTGGTATCTCCAAGGAGGAGCAAGCAAAAATCAGAGACATCGCAGAGGAGTGCCAGGTCAACTTCCGCTACTTTGAGGAGGGTGAGGTCGGTATTTCTCTCGACGAGACCACTCAGATCACAGACCTAGGTGTCATCAACTATATCTTCGCTCAGGCAAAAGGGATCGAGGCACCAGTACCAGAGGTACCAAGTGAGTACGTAAGTTTTGAAGGAGCACTCCGTCGTGAGAGCGACTTCCTACAGTACGATGTATTTAAGAAGTATCACACTGAGACAGAGATGATGAGGTACATCCGTCGACTAGAGAAGAAAGATATCTCTCTGGGCGACTCTATGATCTCTCTCGGATCGTGCACCATGAAGCTCAATGCAGCAAGTGAGCTCTTCATCCTCTCCAACCCCAACTTCGCACTGCTCCACCCCTATGCACCAGCTGGTCAGACTGAGGGATTTATAGAGATGCTCGATAACCTTTCCGAGCTACTGGGTGCCATCACCGGCTTACCTGGAGTATCTCTCATGCCCAACTCCGGTGCATCAGGCGAGTACAGCGGGCTGAGGGTCATCCGTGAGTACCTTGAGGCTCAGGGCGAATCTCACCGCAACCTCGTACTCCTCCCAGCATCAGCACACGGCACCAACCCTGCAAGTGCTATCCAGGCAGGCTATGAGGTACTAATAGTAGACTCCGATGAGAATGGTAATATCGATGTTGAGGATTTCCGTCAGAAGGCTGAGGCAAACAAAGATCGCTTGGCTGCTACCATGATCACCTATCCGAGCACACATGGTATCTTCGAGCCAGAGATCCGCACACTTATAGACATCGTCCACGAGTGTGGTGGTCAGGTCTATATGGACGGAGCTAATATGAACGCACAGGTAGGATACACCAACCCAGGCTTTATGGGTGCCGATGTGTGCCACCTCAACCTCCACAAGACCTTTGCTATCCCACACGGTGGTGGTGGTCCTGGTGCTGGTCCTATCTGCGTAGCAGAGCACTTGATAAAGCATTTACCCAGCCATCCGATAGCTTATGGTCATGACAACATCCCAGTGGCATCAGCGCCCTACGGCAGTGCAGTCATCACCGGTATCACCTACTCCTACATACGTATGCTAGGACTTAATGGGCTCAAGCGCGTGACAGCAGTAGCGATCCTCAATGCCAACTACCTCGCAGCATGCCTCAAGGATGACTACGGCATCACATATTCAGGCGCTACGGGTTATGTCGGGCACGAGCTAATCCTAGAGTGCAGACCACTCAAAGAACAGAGCGGCATCGACGAAGGAGACATTGCTAAGCGCTTGGTAGACTTCGGGTACCATGCTCCTACCCTATCATTCCCTGTACACGGCACACTGATGATAGAGCCTACAGAGAGCGAGAGTTTGGCTGAGCTTGATCGCTTCATCGAGGTACTGAGGACGATCAGAGCAGAGATCCAAGAGGTCATCGACGGCACTGCAGACAAGGAGGACAATGTGCTCAAGAACGCACCGCACCCCCTCTACTCTGTTGTCTCTGACAACTGGTCACACCCGTACAGTAGAGAGAAGGCAGCCTTTGCCCTTGACTACCTCAAAGATCACAAGTATTGGACCAATGTCGCAAGAGTAGACAACGGCTGGGGCGATCGCAACCTCATTGCCTCTCATGCAGCAGTCGAGGAGTTCTTCCCTGAGACTAAGGAGAAGTAACTACCAGACCAAGAACTGATCTAACTTCTAGCCCCATCTTGTCTGCGGACGAGATGGGGCTACTCATACGCCCCTCCCCCAGCACTCCCTCTAAAGACTTGCTACATAGCAAGCGATCACTTTTGGCAGGTTCTCTCTTTTTAGCGAATTTTGCCCACCATTTAGTACTACTGAGAGAGGACTTTCACACAACTTTTAGATCACTTATATAAGCCACGTCAGAGCATGAGATACGGATATGTCAAAGTGGCGGCTGCTGTACCTTTTGTCAAGGTTGCCGACTGCCAGTACAACATAGAGAGGACCGAACAAATGGTGCGCCAAGCAGAGGCACAGGGAGTTGAGATGATGACATTCCCCGAGCTGAGCATCACTGGCTACACGTGCGGGGATCTCTTCCTACAGCCCCATCTCCTAGAAGAAGCAGAGAAGGCACTGTGCACCCTTGCAAAGCGGACAGAGGACACAAACGTATTCTTCATCGTTGGTATGCCACTTCGTGCCGAGGAAAAGCTGTACAACGCAGCTGTAGCCCTACAGGGTGGCAAAATCCTAGGGGCAATACCCAAGACCTACCTGCCGAACTATCGTGAGTTTCAAGAAAAAAGATGGTTCTCCAGCTCATCAGAGCTCGCTTACTCCACAATACGAATAGGGCACCAAGATGTACCCATCGGACACGACCTGATCTTCAAGCACGGAGATCTAGGAGTCGGCGTTGAGATCTGCGAAGACATGTGGACCCCAGTAACACCAGGCACACGCCTAGCTCTCTATGGTGCACATATCATCTTCAACCTCTCTGCCAGCAATGAAAATGCGGGAAAGAATAGCTACCTCAGATCCCTCATATCGGCACTCTCATCACAGGGGATTGTGGGCTATGTCTACTCCTCCTGCGGTTTCGGAGAGAGCTCGACAGACCTCGTATACACAGGCAAAGCCTTTATCGCGGAGAACGGAGTGATGATATCCGAGACGGAGAGATTTGTACCCACAGAGCGAATGATTGTGAGCGACATAGACGTAGAGCGCATACGCACTGAGAGACTGATCAACTCCTCTTTCCGCACAGCTGCGTCCGAGTTTGCGTGGGACAAGCTATCAGTCATAGAGTTTGACCTCAACGAGGAGGACCGAGGGTTTGAGATGACTCGCCCCATCGAGCGCAATCCATTTATACCCAGCACCTGCGATCAATCAGAGCGATGCCAGGAGATGTTTGACATACAGGTAGCAGGCTTGGCACAGCGCCTTAACCATCTCAAGAATAGCAAAATAGTGATCGGCATCAGTGGAGGTCTTGATAGCACATTGGCACTACTTGTGGCAGTCAGAGCGATGAACTATCTAGGTCGCGACATCAAGGACGTCATCGGGGTAGTAATGCCAGGGCTAGGAACGAGCGATCGCACCCATCAAAATGCCATCAAGATGCTAAAGCTCCTTGGGGTGACCCTGCGAGAGATCTCTATCAAAGAGGCAACACTCCAACACCTAGAGGCGATCGGCCACGACGGTCACACACCAGATGTCACATTTGAGAATGCCCAAGCACGAGAGCGGACACAAGTACTCATGGATGTGGCAAATATGGAGGGTGGCTTTGTCCTAGGCACCGGAGATCTCTCCGAGCTAGCTCTAGGGTGGACCACCTTCAACGGGGATCATGCGAGCATGTACAACGTCAATGCCACGATACCCAAGACCTCAGTACGACTGATCGTAGAGTACCTTGCTTCAAGACCAGAGCAAGACCCAGAGCTATCAGAGGTACTGATGGATGTCATCGCCACCCCAGTAAGCCCCGAGCTGACCCGTAAGGGCGATGACATCACCCAGTACACAGAGCATATCTTAGGCCCGTACGAGGTGCACGACTTCTACTTATACCACTTCCTGCAAAACGCCTACTCGCCACAAAAGATCTTCTATATGGCGAAAAAAGCCTTTAAGGGTGAGTACACGCACGATCAGCTAAAGGGCTGGATGCTGACATTCTTCAAACGCTTCTTTGCCTACCAATACAAGCGAAACTTCATGCCAGACGGGCCGAAGGTAGGTGTCGTCTCCCTCTCACCTCGTGGCAATTGGCGAATGATCAGCGATGCTTCGGCACAATTGTGGCTAGACACCATCAGCAACTTTTAGCACCCGACCCAACCAATCTCAAAGCCCAAGCTAAACAAGTTTTAGCTTGGGCTTTCTCCGTCCTACATCACAAGCTCTTAAAAGAGCAAACCAAATCCTATCTCAACCCATGCTCCGCGCTGAGCAAAATCCGACCTCCGAACTTAGATTTTCTAAGTTCCCAACTTAGGTGCATCGAAGTTCGGAACTTCGACAACTCTAAGTTCCCAACTCGGATTAGCTCGAGTTCGGATCTAGTGTGTTGGGTACTCCATAATATATAGATGTGGGAGTTAGACTGGATCATTTTTGTCGATACAAACTAAGAGAGTGGCTGGTGGCATGCGTTGCGAATAAATGGTAACTTTGGACTTCTAAAGGAACGCGAGAGGCAGAGAGACAGAGATTAAGTATGAGCAATAGGATAGACCCACAGGAGACGATCAGAGCGAAGCAGAGATTTGGCATCTTTGGCAATGCTCCTGGGCTAGATCGAGCGATTGAGGTAGCACTCCTCATCGCCCCCACCGACGTGAGTGTACTGGTGACGGGCGAGAGTGGTGTGGGGAAGGAGAGTTTCCCTCAGATCATACACTATAATAGCGTCCGTAAGCACGGTCCTTTTGTAGCTGTCAACTGCGGTGCAATCCCAGAGGGCACTATCGACTCGGAGCTCTTCGGACACATGAAAGGCTCCTTTACCGACGCGGTGAGTGAGCGTAAGGGTTACTTCGAGGTAGCTGATGGTGGTACCATCTTTCTGGATGAGATAGGAGAGCTCCCCCTACCGACACAAGCGCGGTTGCTTAGGGTACTAGAGTCTGGGGAGTTTATGAAGGTTGGCTCGTCCCAGATACAGCGCACCGATATTAGGGTGGTGGCAGCGACCAATAGAAATCTGGAGGAGGCTGTAAAAGAGGGGAAGTTTAGAGAAGACCTCCTTTACCGTCTTAATACGGTTACCATTGAGCTCCCACCTCTTAGAGATCGGGGCAAAGATATTGAGCTGCTCTTTAGGAAATTTGCCTCTGACTTCTCTGCTAAGTACAAGATGCCTCCCGTACGCCTTGACGATGAGGCTCTTGAGCTACTACTTAGCTATGATTGGCCCGGCAATATACGCCAGCTCCGCAATCTCGTGGAGCGACTTAGCGTGATCATGGAGAGCAGAGTCGTGACACGAGAAGACCTCAAGGAGCAACTCCCCACGAATGCTGATGTACGGCACCCCGTGATCATACAGCAGCGCATCGAAGACAGATGGCAGGGCAACTCCTATGATCGTGAGCGGCATGACGATGCTTCGCTAGGACTGCTGTACAATATGATCTCCGAGATGAGAGGGACACTAGGAGAGCTCACGCAACTACTCTACCACGTGCTTCAGACCCAGCAACGCTCACCTCAGATACAGAGCATCGACCAGCACACATCATCGACCAGCGATGAGCCGGTATCACCACGCCTTAGCCATGACGAGGCGACGATTCTAGATGAGGTAGAAGAGATAATGGAGAGTAAGGTGACGCTAACTCTAGAGGAGATGGAGCAGAAATACATCGAACTTATACTGAAGAAGAATAATGGTGTGCGCAAAAAGACGGCCGAAGACCTTGGCATCTCCGAGCGCACTCTCTATCGCAAGCTCAGTAGGGATTAGCTAAAATGGTATCATGATGAGATCACTTCGCATACACAGAGCCTTAATATTAGCATCACTCTCCGCTCTATTACTGATACTTGGAGGGTGCACAGTCTCCTATCAGCTAAATGGAGCCAGCATAGACTATACAAAGATCAAGACCATCAATATCAGCGACTTCAGCAACCTCGCTCCCAACGCATACCCTCCTCTAGCTCAGAAGTTTTCGGAGGATCTGAAACGTCGCTTCCAGACACGCACTCGCCTCGTGCAGACCTCACAAATCGGTGACCTCAATATAGAGGGAGAGATCATAGGCTACGACCTCACTGCAGAGGCTGTACAAGCAGACGCCTTCGCTGCAAGGACCAGACTGACCATGAGGATCAACGTCCGATACAACAACAGGGTGAATGAGGATGAGAGCTTCGAGCGTGAATTTAGCTCCTATGCCACATTTGACAGCTCCAGTATGTTTACCGACGTACAAGATGCACTGGTAGAAGAGCTGACCGAAGATCTTATCAATCAGATCTTTAACGCGACAGTAGAAAACTGGTAACATGACCCACAAAGACCTCTCTAATCTGCTGGCACATCCTGATAGATTGGGTGCAGACGACTTGATGGAGTTGCTGGAGCTCTCGGAGCAATACCCCTATGCTGCATCGCTCCACTTCCTGATACTCATCGCACTACACAAGGAGGGTGACCTACGCTTCTCTGCAGAGTTGCATCGGAGAGTGCTCTACCTGCCAAGCCCCTCACGCCTCCACCAACTCCTAGTAGAGCACCCATCAGCATTGCTCGAATCAGTCGATGGCAAGCATGAGGAGATTGCGGAGACCACTAGCGATATCATCTCCAACTTTCTAGAGAGCTACCCAGATGAACCAGTAGATATAGACCAGATGCTTAGCACCGCGCCCTCTCAAGGTCTTATAGAAGGTATTGCTGATGATAACACACAGAGCTACAATGTCTCGGAGCTGATCGACAACTTTCTCAATAAAGGAGAAGCCGCAGAGAAGATACCCGTTGAAGACCAACCTAAGACATCCACAGCTACGGAAGCCGACAGCTTTGACACCGAGGAGCTCTTTACCGAGACACTGGCTCGAATATACATACGACAAGGTAAGTATGAACGCGCTAGACACATTTTAAGGCAAATAAATTTGGAATATCCCCAAAAAAGTGGTTACTTTGCGGAGCAAATCGGCTTTTTAGACAAGTTGATAGACAATAGCAAACACGAATTCTAAAGAGAGTTATGTATATATTTCTGTCCATACTGATACTGATAGTCACGATCCTTCTCGTATTTATCGTCACTATTCAGAATCCAAAGGGAGGTGGCTTGGCATCAGGTTTCGCTTCTTCTAATAGCATCATGGGCGTTCGTAAGACGACTGATCTACTAGAGAAGGTCACATGGGGATTGGCAGGCATTATGGTGGTACTTAGCCTTTTGATAGCTAGATGGGCACCGCGCAATACCGTCTCATCACAGCCTACGAGCGTGATTGAGGACTATGTCGATAATGCGACTATCCCAGCCCCCGCAGAAGCACTACCCTTCGGAGATACGACAGCACCGAGCGATGCTACTCCTGCTGAGACTCCGCAGAACAACTAAGAAATACATTTCTCACTCTTTCTACACGTAAGTAATATTTAAGATCAGAGAGCGTATATTTTATGGCACGAGTTTGTCAAATCACCGGCAAGAAGGCTATCATTGGGAACAACGTTTCGCACTCCATGCGCCGTACAAAGCGCACCTTCAATGCTAACCTTTTTGATAGGAAGTTTTACTGGCCAGAGCAGAACTGCTGGATCAAGATCCGTGTCTCTGCTGCAGGTCTGCGTCTTATCAATAAGCTTGGACTTAATGCAGCTCTACTCCAAGCACAGGAGAAGGGGAATCTTACTAAGTACGAAATCGTTAAGCTAGGCAAGTAAGTTAAGGATACCCAAGTAGGAAAGGAGAAGAGATATGGCTAAGAAAGGAAAAGGAGATAGAGTACAAGTAATCCTTGAGTGCACAGAGCACAAGGAGAGCGGACTGCCAGGCACTTCGCGCTACATCACTACAAAGAATAGGCGCAACACTACAGGTAGGCTTGAGCTTAAGAAGTACAATCCAATCCTGAAGAGGATGACAGTTCATAAGGAAATTAAGTAATAAACTTAAAGAGAAGAAAACACCATGGCAAAGAAAGCAGTTGCGAAACTACAGACAGGTGAAGGACGTACCTACTCTAAAGTAATCAAGGTGGAGAAGTCCCCAAAGTCAGGGAGGTATTTCTTTAAGGAAGATATGGTCCCTAACGAGATGGTAGAGGATTACTTCAAGCAAAAGTAAACTCACCCACATAGGGAGATCACATAGGATATTTATAAGACTTGAAGGTATGTCTATCTGTATAGAACATCCTTCAAGTCTTATTCTCGTACATAGATAAAAGGATATGGGACAAGATAAAAGACGTGAGGAGGAGCTGACGCTCCTTAGACCCCACGAGGAGTACAGCCAAGATTATGCCCCAGAGGTATTAGAAGCCTTTGAGAATAGGCATCCAGACAGAGATTACTGGGTGCGGTTTAACTGTCCGGAATTCACAAGTCTCTGTCCTATCACAGGTCAGCCTGACTTTGCGGAGATCATCATTAGCTATATACCGGACAAGAAGATGGTAGAGAGCAAGAGTCTGAAGATATATCTCTTCAGCTTTCGCAATCATGGTGCATTTCATGAGGATTGCGTCAACATCATCATGAACGACCTAATAGAGCTGATGAACCCTCGCTACATCGAGGTAAGGGGACTATTTACCCCTCGAGGCGGTATCTCTATCCACCCCTATACCAACTGGGGGCGCCCCAATACGGAGTACGAGGAACTGGCGAAAGAGAGACTACACAGACAGGAGTAATGTCTCGGAGTAATAGAGACGAGCGTCCAGATCTTACTCGCTGGCTACCCACATCGGCTAAAGAGGTGAAGCTGAGAGGGTGGAGCGAGTTGGACATCATACTCTTTAGCGGAGATGCTTATGTCGACCATCCCTCCTTTGCCAATGCCGTCATTGGTAGGACCTTAGAGGCAGCTGGATATAGGGTAGCGATAGTACCGCAACCCAACTGGCGTGACGATCTACGCGACTTCAAGAAACTAGGGCGTCCAAGGCTGTTCTTCGGTGTATCACCGGGGAATATGGACTCCATGGTCAATCATTACACCGCGGCTAAGCGACGTCGTAGTGATGATGCGTACACCCCCGACAGACGGGCTGACATGCGCCCGGACTATCCAAGTATAGTATACACAGAGATCCTACGTGATCTCTACCCCGAAACCCCTATTATCCTCGGCGGGATTGAGGCTTCTCTGCGTAGGCTCACACACTACGATTACTGGCAAGATAAGCTCCTACCCGGTGCTCCAGTCCTCACTAAGGCAGACATTGTCATTTATGGCATGGGGGAGAGGTCTGTATGTGATATCGCCTCGCTACTTGACCAAGGAGCAAGTATTGATAGGATTAAAGAGTTGCCTCAGATAGCCTTTTTAGAGCCCTCAGAAGGGCTTCAGTCAAGCGATGATGATATTGTCCTATTTAGTCATGAGGAGTGTCTACAAGACAAGCGACTATACGCATCCAACTTCCGCCACATAGAGGAGCAAAGCAACTCACTACATGCCAAAAGGATCCTTCAAAAGGTTGGGGCAAACACAATAGTAGTCAACCCGCCCTACCCTTTGCTATCAACTGAGGAGCTAGATAAAATTTACGCTCTTCCTTATACCCGTCTGCCACATCCCAGATACAAGGGTAAAGAGATACCTGCGTACGAGATGATCAAGCACTCCATCACGCTACATCGTGGGTGCTTTGGTGGGTGCGCCTTCTGTACAATCTCCGCCCATCAGGGCAAATTCATCTCCTCTCGGAGCAAAGAATCAGTTGTAGAGGAGGCAAAACGCATCACCAAAATGGATGACTTCAAAGGGTATATCAGCGATCTTGGGGGCCCAAGTGCCAACATGTACCAGATGAAAGGCTTTAAGCCTCAAATCTGCGAGCAGTGTCTGCGTCCCTCCTGTATCTTCCCTAAGGTCTGTCCTAACCTCAATGCAAACCACCAGCCATTGATCGAGCTTTACAAGGAGGTTGATGGCATCGAAGGGCTCAAGAAGAGCTTTGTCAGCAGCGGAGTGAGATACGACCTACTCTTGCATGATCATAAGGCTCCAGACCTCAAGGAAGCAGCAAGAGCGTACACAGAAGAACTGGTTGCCAACCATGTATCAGGGAGACTTAAGATAGCCCCCGAGCACACTTCTGATAGGGTCTTGAAAGTCATAAGGAAGCCTTCGGTCAGCCAGTTCCAAGAGTTCAAGCGTAACTTCGATCGCATCAATGCCAAGTATGGGCTCAAGCAACAGCTGATCCCCTACTTCATCTCGAGCCATCCAGGGTGCCACGAAGAGGATATGGCAGAGCTGGCTCTCCTTACGAAGTCGATGCACTTCCAGCTGGAGCAGGTACAGGACTTCACTCCTACCCCAATGACAGTCGCCACAGTGATCTACCATAGTGGCTATCACCCCTATACAGGTGAGATAGTCTATACTGCACACACTAAGGAGGAGAAAGAACGCCAGAGGCAATTCTTCTTTTGGTACAAGCCTGAGGCAAGGACCAGCATTGCACGGTCGCTGAGACAGATGGGACGCTCCGACTTGATTCCCAAGTTACTTGCACCCACACATAAAAGCAGACAGGACAAACGTCTCAAGGACAAATCCTCTAAAAAAGGGTATCGTCGCCGTTAATCATCATTAAAGGTGCAAATAGCACTCGTCTCAACTGTTAAAACAGTAAATCTCAGCTTTGAAGAGTCTCAATTATTCCTTTTATTTGTAATCGTACTGATTAAGAATCTGATTACAAGATAAAGGACATTGATATGAATAAAAGCGTAAAGATAGGGTTACTCGCCCTTGGATGCTCACTGATCGGTGCTGCATCTGGGGTAGCGATCTATACGGGGTTTGATGGGAAACAAGCTAAGGTCTCCTCACAGACAGAGACAACAGAGCTGAGTGGTAACATAGCCGTTGCTGCAGACGTCTTTAAGCAGCCGAAGATGACGCAGGCTGTCTACAGCCCAACTAGTGTCCCCGAGAACTTCGTGGAGGCTGCAGAGCGCAGTATAAATGGTGTGGTCAACATCCGTACCGAGACAGTTGCCAAACAGCCATCTAGGAGATACATTGATCCGTTTGAGTTTTTCTTCGGTATCCCTGGCGATGGGCCTCGTGGTGATGGCGGCCGTGCCGAAAGTCCAGTTAAGATAGGCATTGGTTCGGGTGTCATCATAAGCACAGATGGCTTTATCATCACGAATAATCACGTGATCAGTGGAGCGACACGCATCACAGTCACGACTAATACCAATGAGACATTCGAGGCAACTCTGGTAGGAACTGATCCTGAGACAGATATCGCGCTGATCAAGATTGAGGCATCCGGTCTCTCTCCGATCCCATTTGGTGACAGCGAATCATTGAGAGTTGGGGAGTGGGTATTGGCTGTCGGTAATCCTTTCAATCTTTCTAGTACAGTCACAGCAGGTATAGTCAGCGCAAAGGGACGCAGTACTATGCAGCAGGGCGATCTCAAGATAGCTTCATTTATCCAGACAGATGCAGCGGTCAACCCTGGGAACTCCGGTGGTGCGCTCGTCAATGCTCGTGGAGAGTTAGTTGGGATCAACACAATGATATACTCGCGTGATGGGAGTTTCTCAGGCTATTCTTTCGCTGTCCCTGTTAGCATCGCCAGCAAGGTAGTAGCCGATATTAAGCAATATGGCACTGTACAACGAGCCGTCCTAGGCATAGTCGGCACTAACGTCATTGAGGAGCTTAAGAAAGAGCACAACCTGAAGGTAACTCAAGGGGCTGTCGTAGTTGATTTTGGAGAAAATAGTAGTGCTAAGGCAGCTGGCATAAAGGAGGGAGACGTTATCACTGCGGTGAACGGCATCCATACCAAGGGGATGGCAGAGCTCCAGGAGCAGATCAGTAAGTACCGACCTGGCGACCACGTCACTCTAAGTGTGAACCGTCAAGGCGAGGAGCTGAGCTTTAAGGTAGAGCTAAAAAATAGAGAAGGCAACACCGATATTATAGAGCGCTCATCTGTAGCTTCACTTGGAGCTGCATTCAAGCCCATCGATGAGGAGACTGCAACTAGGCTAGGTATTAGCTCAGGTGTTGTCGTTGTTGGGGTAGATAAGGAAGGGAAGTTCCACGAATCTGGCATCAACAAAGGGTTCGTCATCCTAGCGATCAACAACACCCGTGTGCGTACGGGTGATGACGTAGAGCGCATAGTAGAGGGGGTGGTCAACCATGCGGCTGACAAGGTTCTATTCATCAAGGGTATTTATCCTAACGGTCGAGTACGCTACGTTGCTGTGGACCTAACCTAACCAATTAACCGCTGAAAAAGCAAAGACTCAATAATATTTAGCAGGCACCCGATTCAGGTTGGGTGCCTGTATATCCGTAAAAACGAAATATCTGTTGAGGTGGCGCGCACGTGACGTCTACGAACTACGCAAAAGAAAGACAAAAGGGCTATCCCCAGTGAGGGTAGCCCTTTTGTTGTTTTGGTGGTAAAACGGCACTCGAATAGCGTTCGATCGCCATATGAATGGCAGTCGAACGCTGTACGAGTAATTGGTGACGACTCACTCCTCTTGCTTACGACGGCTGTTTTGGGCGGCTGAGATGTGGCGAGTGATGCGGTAAAGGGTGCCAATAATACCGTTTGTAGCTTTAATCGGTTGCTAAAAAACCGACGTTATACTTCGTGAAAATAAAGTACGAGGATATTTTCATAGATGTCAGACCTTGCCATATCCGCATCCCATGTCACGCCAGATATTTCATCATTTATGCCAGATATGCAACGCTCTGACACATTTCACTGCCACCACGCCTTTGGCAATCATCTTGCACTACTCTTTATGTAATTGATAATGAATGTTCAACGCAAAAAGAAAAGAAATTAGATATGAGACGTGGATTTTATGACTTGTTTGATGCACTGTGGAACAGTGAAATGCCAGCTGTAACTTATAGAAAGGTTTCAAGCCCAGCAGTCAACGTAATGGAGAGCGAAGTGGACTATGTCGTCCAGATAGCAGCTCCAGGTCTAACCAAGGAGGATGTCTCCATCAAGCTAGATGAAGAGGAGAACCTGGTCATCTCTATGCAGAAGAAGGAAGAGTACACCACTCAAAGCCCTGAATCAGTGGACAATGTAGAGAACGAGACCGAAGAGGCTCGCAGCAAGGAAGTAGCCAAGGTAGATGAGAAGCCTGTACGATACCTAAGGAGAGAGTTCCTCAACGAGAGCTTCGTACAGAGGATGACACTACCAGAAGATACAGACCTAGATGGCATCTCTGCACGTGTAGAGAACGGAGTACTCGAAGTGACCATCAAGAAGATAAGAGAGGCTGACAAGATTCAGCACGAGCGTACCATCAGTGTAGACTAATCCCACTTCAAAGATTGGTTAGTGTGTAAGTAATTTGGAGAATGAGTAGTATGAATGGTGGATAGACCGAAAAGTCTATCCACCATTCTTCTTATACAGTCCTTGCACCGTAGTCTAGAGACAAAAAGTCCTCGCTATAGACAGCTATAGCGAGGACTTTCTATTTATGCTAGGTCAGCTCTGACCGACTTATGGTACCAAAACAGGTTCAGGCTGTAGCACACGTAATTTATCGGATTGCTTACCCTCAGCCACGTCTATGACATAGCTACCACCCGACACAATCTCGTGATCCAAGATATTCTGCGTGATCAACTCCTCGACATAGTTAGCAATAGCTCTCTTAAGCGGTCTAGCGCCATACCGGACATCATAGCCTTTGTCAGCGAGGAAGTTAAGCACTGCCTCCGTATAGGTTACGGTGATAGAGAGATCCTTAAGCCTATCATCTAGTTCCTTGAGCTCAATATCAACGATACTCCGGATCACCTCAGGGGTCAGAGCGTTAAAAGTGAGTATCTGATCAATTCGGTTCAGGAACTCTGGAGCGAAAGCTCTTCGCAACGACTTATCTATCACTCCCTGTGAAAGCTGAGAGATGTCTGCATTAGCGTCCTTAAAGCCAATGCCGGTACCAAACTCACTCAACTGACGTGTACCCACGTTAGAAGTCATGATCACAATCGTATTCTTAAAACTCACCTTACCGCCATTGCTGTCCGTAAGGACTCCATCATCCATCAGCTGCAAGAGCAGGTTATGGACATCGGGGTGTGCCTTCTCAATCTCATCAAAGAGCACTACAGAGTATGGACGACGCTTCACCTTCTCTGTCAGCTCGCCACCCTCGTCATACCCGACATATCCGGGAGGCGCACCGATAAGGCGAGACACCGTATGGCGCTCCATCATCTCGCTCATATCCACACGTATCATTGCCTCTTCGCTACCAAATAGCTCTCTAGCGAGCTGCTTAGATAGGTGCGTCTTACCTACACCACTAGACCCCAAGAAGAGGAATGTGCCTATCGGGCGAGACTTATCACGCAAACCTACCTTATTTCTCTGAATAGCCTTTGCCACAGCCTCAACTACATGATCTTGACCCTTTACACGCTCCAAGAGCCGCTCATCAAGCCCCGACAGTACAGTCAGAGCATCCTTAGTCAAAGACTCCACAGGGATTCCACTAGAGAGTGAGACCACCTTCTCCACCTCCTCTACGCCCACTACAATGGGTTTATCCTGAATATGCCCCTGCTCGAGCGACAGCTTGTAGCTCTCGAGCTCATCAATCTCATCCTTTTCCTTATCCCTCCACTTAGTAGCCATCGCAAAGTCCCCTACAGCAGCTGCTTTCTCTTTCATAGCTCGGAAATTTGCTATCCTTGACTCATAAGCCGAGAAGTCTACAGGTTTCTGGTGGATCATAAAGGTGTAGGCACCTGCTTCATCCATCGCATCGATCGCCTTGTCAGGAAAGAAACGCTCCGTAATATACTGATCCGTAAGTCTCACAGCAGCCTCAAGCGCTTGGTCAGTATAGGCGACCCGGTGGTGCTTCTCATACGCAGGGCGTAGACGCTTCAGCATCTCTAGGGTCTCGATAGTATCAGGAGCCTCAACCACCACTTTCTGAAAGCGGCGATCCATTGCACCGTCCTTCTCAATGGTCTTGCGGTACTCCTCGACCGTTGTGGCACCGATACAGCGTATCTCACCTCTCGCCAGTGCAGGTTTGAGGATATTAGCGGCATCCAGCCCACCCTGGGTGTTACCACTACCCACAAGTGTGTGTATCTCATCTATATAGAGGATGATATCCGGATCATTCTTGAGCTCCTCTATCATCGCCTTCATTCGCTCCTCGAATTGTCCTCTATACATAGAGCCAGCAACGATCGAAGCTAGGTCTACAGAGACTAGCTCCTTACCCAGCAGCGTGACTGGCACGTCATTAGCGACAATGCGCTGAGCCAGACCCTCTACGATTGCGGTCTTACCCACCCCGGGATCACCGAGTAGGATCGGATTGTTCTTCTTCTTCCGTGCAAGTATCTGAGCTACACGCAGTAGCTCCTTTTCTCGTCCAAATACAGGATCGAGCTTACCCTCACGTGCCATACCGGTAAGTGAGGTGCCATACTTGTCTAGCATGGGTGTCTCAGACTTTCTCTTACCCTTACGGCTGTCTTTTTCAGAGCCCTTAGTGGCAGACTCATTGCCACCTCCCATCAGCTCATTGATATCCTTCTCCTCCTCGTCGTCAAAGAAAGGGTTCTCAGTAAGTGCCAAGGGTGATGTAGGAGACCGGTCTAGTGCATTATCTTCTTCAATCTTTCTATATTTCAGCATTTAATCCTCCTTAATCAGTAGTATTGTGCATCATCACAAGTCTTCCCTTAGGGGGAAGCCCTTATGGCGGAGTACATCCACTACCAAGTCTACAGCATAATCTATGCCAAAGTAGGAGAGCTGCAATGATAAGTCGTAGTTTTCGGCCCTGCCCCATCGTCCTGCCGTATAGAAGTTATAGTAATCCCGGCGGGTCTTGTCCTGGCGCTCCATCTCCTTATGCGCCTCCTTGTCACTCTCTAGGTTCTGTCGCTTCTTAATGCGAGTTATCCTTAACTCCTCATTCTCAGCAATAAAGATAGAAAATAGATTGGGGTGATCCTTGAGGATGAAGTCTGCTGCACGCCCCACAAAGATCGCAGAGTGCTTGGCAGCCAGATCGCGTATGACATCTGACTGAATATTAAAGAGATTCTCGTTTGAGAGCAGGTTATTGGCACATACCATCAGGGAGGGCGGCGCCACTCCATAGTCAGCACCATAGACCATAGGCATAGAGAAAGTTCCATGCTCATCCGCCTTCTCGAAGAGATCCCTACGAATATTGCTATCCTTGGCTGCCTCGTCGAGGATATTCTTGTCATACAGCGGGATCCCAAGCCTCTTACTTAGGGCATGGGCAAAAGAGAGCCCTCCGCTCCCGTAGGAGCGTCCCACACATATTGCGAATGTATCTTTACTAAATTCTGCCATAGCATCTTTCCTTAAACGTTAGTTATATGCACCTTGCTCTCAAACAAAGTTAGCAAACACTCTCATGACATGCAGGACCAAGTACCCTAGATCACTCCCACTCTATGGTTGCAGGTGGTTTGGAGCTAATGTCATACACGACGCGGTTGACACCTGCCACATTATTGATGATCTCTGTAGAGACCTCAGCCAAAAAGTCATGTGGCAGATGTACCCAGTCGGCTGTCATGGCATCTACACTCTGAACTGCCCTCAGTGCCACCACGTTGTCATAAGTGCGCTCATCTCCCATCACGCCGACAGAGCGCACCGGTAGTAAGATAGTACCAGACTGCCATACCGACTCGTAGAGCTCCCACTCACGCAACTTCTTGGTAAAGATATAGTCAGCCTCCTGTAGCACTCTCACCTTCTCAGGAGTGATGTCTCCAAGGATACGGATGCCTAGCCCTGGACCTGGGAAGGGGTGGCGGGATATCATCTCGCGGGGCATACCAAGCTCCTCGCCTACACGACGCACCTCGTCCTTAAAGAGCATCCTCAGTGGCTCCACCAGCTTGAGTTTCATCTCCTCAGGTAGTCCACCCACATTGTGGTGGCTCTTAATCACCGTCCCAGATATAGAGAGCGACTCAATCACATCCGGATAGATCGTACCCTGACCTAGCCACTTGACATCCTTTAGCTTAGCAGCCTCTTTATCAAAGACTTCGATGAACCCTTGCCCTATGATCTTACGCTTCTTTTCCGGATCTGACACTCCACGCAGACGCTCATAGAAATACTCGCTTGCGTCCACCCCTATGATATTGAGACCCAAGTGCTCATACATCTCGAGGACATCCTTGTACTCGTTTTTTCTCAGAAGTCCGTGATTTACAAAGACACAGGTGAGGTTGCGCCCAATAGCCTTATTCAGCATCACGGCACAGACACTCGAGTCTACTCCACCACTGAGCGCCAGTATCACCTTATCATCACCCAGCTCTTCGCGCAGGCGAGCCACTGTACTCTCTACAAACGAAGCAGGAGTCCATGTCGCCTCAGCACCGCAGATACGAAGGAAGTTCTCCAGGAGCTTCATCCCCTCTAGGGTGTGTGCTACTTCTGGATGAAACTGGACGCCCCATAGCTTCTTATCCTGCAGTCTGTACACTGCAACTGGGATCTGCTCAGTCTTCGCCAGCAACACTGCACCCTCAGGCAAGCGAGCAATGCTGTCACCATGCGACATCCAGACCTGGCTCTTATCCGAAATACCAGCAAGCAGAGGATCCGATGTATCTAGCACATTGAGCAGAGACTTGCCATACTCCTTATGCTCCGCAGAGACAACCTCACCGCCAAGCGCATCGACAATAAACTGTGCCCCGTAGCAAATACCAAGTACTGGGAGTTGCTCAGGGATGGCATCGAGATCTATCTTAAACGCATCCTCATCGTGCACCGAATAGGGGCTACCGGAGAGGATGACTCCGAGGATGTCATCGAAGTTCTCTGGGATAGAGTGATAAGGGACGATCTCAGAGTAGACGCCCAGCTCACGTATGCGTCTGCCGATCAGCTGGGTAGTCTGAGATCCGAAGTCCAGGATTAAAATCTTCTTCAACATAGGGCTCTTGTATATTTTCTGACCAAATAGTTCACAATCTCCAACTTATGACGACCTCCCCTGCATCAGGTAAGGGCGCAGTCTCTTGGTACGCTCTATCGACTGCTCGAGCTTCCACTCCTCTATCTTTGCTTGATGACCTGAGAGCAAGACATCAGGCACCCTCCATCCGTTGTACTCGGCAGGTCGCGTGTACACTGGCGGTGCTAAGAGAGAGTCTTGAAACGAGTCGGAGAGCGCGCTCTCCTCATTTCCAAGCACCCCTGGTACTAGTCGCACCACAGCATCAGCTATGATCGCTGCTGGCAACTCCCCACCCGTCAGCACGTAGTCTCCTACAGAGATCTCACGTGTCACCAGATGCTCTCGGACCCTATGGTCCACACCTTTGTAATGACCACAGAGGATGATCAGATTTTGCTCAAGCGACAATTCATTCACCAGAGGTTGCGACAGCATCTCACCATCGGGCGAGGTAAAGATCACATCGTCATACTCTCTCTCAGCCTTAAGTGCCTGGATCGCACGGTCTACAGGCTCTATCTGCATCACCATCCCCGCATCTCCGCCAAAAGGATAATCGTCTACTCGCTTCCACTTATTGGTAGCATAGTCGCGTAGATTATGTAGCTCTATATGAGCCAGCCCCTTATCTTGTGCGCGCTTGAGGATGGAGGTGTGCAAAAAGCCCTCCAGCATTTCCGGCAAAACTGTAATAATATCTATCCTCATCATAAGTGCCACAAAGTTAATAAAAATAGTCGTAGCACACGTTGTCTCCATTCGCAACTCACTCCTATTTAAGTTCCCAACTTAAGCTGATCTAAGTTGGGAACTTCGATACATCTAAGACCGGAACTTCGACGTGTCGAAGTTGGGAACTTAGATTTTCTGAGTTCGGGGGTCAGTAACCGACAACTTCCAATTCCGCATCTACAAAGGTATCTCTCGACTACCATTTTCTAGCATAACGAGGCCGCTTTTATAATAACCTCAGCGTTATTATTCTACAAATACTAACTTAGTACCGGTTAAATAAAAAATCAGCTTGAGCTATAAAAAAGAACAGCGATGGATAGAGCTTTTTTGTGTATTTTTGCAGAAGGTGTGACCGCCTACAGTTGAATGGTCTCGACTGCGCTTCACGAAAGAGAGTTAAAAACTAGATAGATATGGATTATAACTTCACAGAGATTGAAAAAAAGTGGCAACAGTACTGGCGTGACAATGACACGTATCGGGTGACCGAGGATGAGAGCAAGCCTAAGTATTATGTCCTAGATATGTTTCCTTACCCCTCTGGGTCTGGACTGCACGTAGGGCACCCTCTAGGCTATATCGCCTCTGATATCCTGAGCCGATACATGCGGCACAAGGGATACAACGTACTGCATCCCATGGGCTTTGATGCTTTTGGACTACCTGCAGAGCAGTACGCCATCCAGACAGGACAACACCCGGAGATCACCACTCAAATCAATACTGCGAAGTACCGCGAACAGCTGGATAATATCGGCTTTAGCTACGACTGGAGCCGAAAGATAAATACCAGCGACCCAGAGTATTACAAGTGGACTCAGTGGACATTTATCAGGATGTTCGAGAGCTATTTCGACACAGAGGCAAATAAGGCACTACCTATCGCCCAGCTGGTCGAGCACTTTGAGAAAAATGGTAGCGAGGGCATCCATGCAAAAGGGACCGACGAGCTACGCTTCACCGCAGAGGAGTGGCGGAGCATGAGCGAAGTAGAGCAGCAAGAGGTGCTGATGAACTACCGCATCGCTTATCTTGGCGAGACGGTCGTCAACTGGTGCGCTGATCTAGGCACTGTGCTTGCAAATGACGAGGTGAGCGAGGGGCTCTCGGTGCGCGGTGGCTTCCCCGTCGTTCAGAAGGTGATGACCCAATGGTGCCTACGCACGACAGCCTATGCAGATCGCTTGCTAGAAGGGCTCAAAAAGCTCGACTGGAACAATGCTCTCAAGGAGACCCAGCGCAATTGGATCGGCCGCTCCTCCGGTACCGAAGTGACTTTTGATATCAAGGATGCTGACGAGAAGATCACTGTCTTCACCACACGGGCTGACACGCTCTTTGGTGTCACATTTATGGTACTGGCACCGGAGAGTGACATTGTAGATATAGTCACCTCTGATGAGCAAAGAGCAGATGTGGAGTATTATATTGAGAAGTCTAAGCTACTCTCCGAGCGGGAGCGCATGATCAATCGCAAGGTGACAGGCGTCTTCACCGGCGGGTATGCCGTACACCCAGTTACGGGAGCACCCATCCCAATATGGGTGAGCGACTATGTGGTGGCGGGCTATGGCACAGGAGCAGTGATGGCAGTACCGGCTCATGACACGAGAGACTTTGCCTTTGCCAAGCACTTCGAGCTACCAATCGTACAAGTGGTACAGCCCAAGGGCGACTCCACCCTCACCGATCCTACGACATGGGACGACGCAATGGACAGCCATGAGGGTACCATGGTCAACTCCGATTTCCTCAACGGGCTGGATGTCGATGATGCGATATACAAGATGGCAGCATACCTCACCGAGAGAGGCGTAGGAAGCCGTAAAGTAAACTACAAGCTCAGAGATGCCATCTACAGCCGTCAGAGGTACTGGGGTGAGCCCTTCCCTATCTATTACAAGGAAGGTATGCCCTATCCTCTTAAGGATGAGGAGCTTCCCCTTACGCTACCTGAGGTAGATAAGTACCTCCCTACCGAAGCTGGCGATCCACCACTAGGTAGAGCGAGAAACTGGAAGACCGAGGAGGGTTATCCTCTAGAACTCAACACTATGCCTGGCTTTGCTGGTAGCTCAGCTTATTTCCTCAGGTATATGGATCCACACAATGACCAAGCCCTAGTGGATCCTGAGAAGAATAAGTACTGGAGGAGTGTTGACCTCTATGTTGGTGGTACAGAGCATGCGACAGGACACCTGATATACAGTAGGTTTTGGAACATGTTCCTATACGACCTCGGGCTCATCTACGAGGAGGAGCCCTACAAGCGCCTGGTAAACCAAGGAATGATCCAAGGGAGATCCAACTTTATATACCGGATCAAGGGCACCAATACCTACGTCACCTACAGTAAGAAAGATGAGTATGACGTACAGCCAATGCACGTCGACATCCATATCGTACACAACGACAAGCTAGATCTAGAGGCATTTAAGAAGTCTCAGCCAGACAGAGTAGATGCGGAGTTTATACTTGAGGAGGACGGTACTTACCTGTGTGGATGGACGATAGAGAAGATGGGTAAGACCTACCTCAACGTAGTCAACCCCGACGATATCATTGAGGAGTACGGAGCCGACACTCTGCGCGTCTATGAGATGTTTTTAGGACCACTAGAGCAGGCAAAGCCATGGGATACCAACGGCATTGATGGGGTCTTCCGCTTCCTCCGTAGGGTACATGGACTTTACTTTGACGACTCAGGCAAGGTGGCTCTATCTGAGGAAAAGGCGACCCCAGAAGAGCTGAAGATACTTCACACAGCCATCAAGAAAGTATCGTGGGGCATTGAAAATATATCATTCAACACGTGTGTCAGCGCATTTATGGTCTGCCTGAACGACCTGCAAGCCATCAAGTGCAATAAGAGGGCGATACTGGAGGACTTTATAGTCCTACTATCTCCCTTTGCACCTCACTTGGCTGAAGAGATATGGCACCAGCTGGGGCATGACAGCACTGTTACCTTTGCTCCTTATCCTGAGCTCAATGAAGCCTACCTCAAAGAGAGCATTATCAACTATCCGATCTCTGTCAATGGTAAGGTGCGCCTGCAGAAGCAACTCCCCGCTGACCTCACCAAGGAGCAAATCGAGGAGCAAGTGATGGCAAGCCCAGATGTACAGGAACTAATCACTGGCAAAGAGATCAAAAAGGTAATCGTAGTGCCTGGGCGCATCGTTAACCTAGTCACTGGCAAATAATTACAGGAAAAAACCACTAATTTACCACTATAAAGAAATGTCAAGTAAAACAAAGGTCATCTACCAGAATGTACGAGATTATGTGATGGTCACGTTCGGACTACTCCTCTATCTCGTAGCTTATTTTGGATTTATCTACAGTCACGAGATCACCAGCGGTGGGTTAGCTGGTATCTCGTCTGTTATTAGCTGGGCATTTAATGTCCCCTTCTCTCTACCTTACAACTTCATCAACCTATCCCTGCTCTTCGTGGCGCTCAAGGTCCTGGGATGGCGCTTTAGCCTAAAGACCGTTTACAGCGTCTTGATCCTAGGAGTGGGCACGACATCAGTAGAGAAGTACGTACTCCCTCTGATGCGTGACTACCTACCCCTGCAGGGACAGACCGCAATGGCTACAGTGCTGGGATCGATATTGATCGGACTCAGCTTAGCAATCATCTTTTCTAGAAACGGCTCTACCGGTGGCACCGACATCGTGGCTGCCATCGTACACAAGTACAAGCCAGTCACGATCGGGCGTACACTCATGTACATCGATGCTGTGACGGTGGTTTCGAGCTGGTTTGTATTTCATGATCCGGACAAGCTGGTTTTCAGCATGATCCAGATCTTGATCACCAACTTCTCTTTGGATTACTTCCTAGACGGCACCAAGCAGAGTGTACAATTCCTCATCATGACTAGGTGCCCCGATGAGATGGCTAAGAAGATCATGACCGAGCTGAACCGCGGAGTCACCTTCTTGAAAGGCGAGGGCGCCTACTCTGGAGAGGAGAAGAAGATAGTGATGGTCGTGGCGAGAAAGTCAATGGGTAATGAGATCCTACGAGCTGTCAAGGAGGTCGACCAGCAGGCGTTTATCACCAAGACCACAACAAGCAGTGTGTATGGGGAGGGCTTTGATGCCATCAAGGTAAGCGAGCGGAGGAAAAGACGAGAGCAGAAAGAGAAAGAATGAAACTCCTCTTTGCAACACATAACCAGCATAAGGTAGATGAGATACAGGAGATCCTGAAACAACGTGGACTTCCTGGTGTAGAGCTACGCTCCCTAACTGACGTCAACGACCAGCAGGAGATACCTGAAGATGGGGATACACTTGAGGCAAACGCCCTCCAGAAAGCGTATGAAGTGCTCCGCAGGTATAGCACAACATGCTTTGCTGATGATACCGGGCTAGAGGTGGAGGTGCTCAACGGGGCACCTGGAGTCTACTCTGCCAGATATGCTGGTCCAGAATGCAAGGCCGAGGACAATGTCAGAAAGCTGCTAAAGGAGCTGGAGGGGGAGAGCAACCGAACAGCACGCTTTCGAACTGTGATAGCTCTCCTTCTTGACGGGGAGGAGTATCTCTTTGAAGGGGAAGTTAAGGGTGAGATACTCACTAAGCCCCGTGGTGAGGGAGGATTTGGGTATGATCCAATATTCCGCCCTGATGGCTTTGAGCAATCCTTCGCTGAAATGTCTAGTGAGGAAAAGAATCGTATCAGTCATAGATACAGAGCTACAAACGAACTTGCGAACTTCCTAGCCAAATACCTCGGAAATGGGTGATCCTGCTCCTCTATACCAAAGTGATGCTGTAGGTCCTAAGGCATATCAGCTCGTCGAGCTCCTAAAGAGCATCGAGGGAGTACTGAAACGCACCTTTTACGGTCAGTACTGGGTAATCGCGGAGGTAATCGATTCAGGATACCACTCAGGTAGCGGGCATTGGTACATGCAGCTCGCACAAACTGAAGATGGGCAACAGATCGCACATATAAGGGCAAACCTATGGGCAGGAGTGGCGAGTCGGGTCATTCCACGATTTAAGTCGATCACAGGCAGTACAATACAGGCAGGCATGGAGCTGATGCTCTATGTCAAAGTGAACATGCACCCTGTCTATGGACTTTCTTTGGTCGTTTATGACATCAACCCAGAGTACACTCTAGGACATCTGGAGCGCCTGAAAAAGGAGACCATCAAACGGCTGACAGAGGAGGGAGTCATTGACCTGAACAAACAGATCGCCTTACCACGCTTCATAAGGCGTGTAGCTGTCATCTCCTCCTCCACGGCTGCTGGATGGGGTGACTTCCTAAAGCAGATCAAGCAAAGCAGGGTTGGAGCACTGATTAAGACCGATTTATACCCAGCAACGATGCAGGGCGAGAATACAACGAGATCGGTGCTTAAAGCACTGGATCATATAGCTGAGAGGATGGAGGAGTACGATGCCGTGGTACTCATACGTGGGGGGGGCAGTCGTATGGACCTGGCAGCCTTTGATGACTATGTCCTCACCTGCAACCTTGCAAACTACCCTCTCCCAATCATCACTGGTATAGGTCATGAGCGAGATGAGTCGGTCGCTGACCTCGTAGCACATACAGCCCTTAAGACCCCCACAGCAGTCGCAGACTTCTTACTTCGAGGTGCAGAAGACGCACTATACAGACTACTGATGGCGGAGACGAAGCTCGAAGAGTTGCTTCTGCAGTCGCAGACCTCCATCCAAAATGCTATTCACAAAAACATATACGAGTTAAGGGTCACGCTCGCACATATAGAGATGGAAGCGACTGAGCAACGGCACAGGCATCAACAGCGGATTGAGCGACTGCTCCATAGAAGGCTTGAGGCTGGTCGTAGTAAGATCCGAGAGGCTCAGTTTCGCACTGAACAATTGACGAGACGCCAGTTGGAGAAAGACAAGGCCTTAGCACGCTATACGACAACTCTTACCATGGTGCTCTCCGGAGTGAGCAGTCGCTTGAGTGAGAGTAAGAACAGCGTGCAACTTATGACCTCTCAGCTACGACACTTCCTCTCAACTATGTTAACGAAGGAAGACGCACGACTAAGCCTTTTGGAGCAGACTGCAAAACTTTATGACCCAACCTCCATTATGGCTCGTGGCTACCTGCCTGTCACGCAGAATGGGCGTAAAGTAACTAAGCGTGATACGCTTGACTTTGACAGACCAATAGAGGTAACCCTCTTGGATACAAGGATAAAAGCAAATATCATACAAGACAATAACGAAAACGATAAAACTCTATGAGTAACAAGGACAATAAGTACCCAGACATTGAAGGGATGACCTATGATGAAGCCATCGCAGAAACGGAAAAGATACTTGCCAGGCTTGAAGACGAGGAATTGCCTATAAGCGAGGTATTAGACCAGAGCCGTAGAGTGGTGGCCCTCATAGTGCACTGTCGTAATAAAATGAAGGAAGTCGGGTCGGAGGTATCAGAGATACTTAAGGAGCTTAGAGAGGAACAGTCACCCACTTCTACGTCAAGTAGTTCGTCTACTTCATCCTCTTCAGACGAGGATCTGTTTCCATTTTAACAACAGCCAAGATCGAAGATAACTGACATCAAAGGAGAAATGTAAGAAAGGATCACAATGAACTGGCACACGATCTTACTATATATCTATATCTTCATCATTGTCAGTACGATCCTCACCGTCCTACTGGAAAATCGTAACCCACTAAAGGCTCTCAGTTGGGTAACGATCCTTGTCCTGCTACCTGGTGTTGGCTTTGTCTTGTATCTCATGGTAGGAAAGGATACGAGGAGACATAGGATCATTTCTAAGCGCTCCTACGAGCGCATCATGCAGAGCGCTACACCTGAGGCTCCCATAGGTGTGGTTTCAGAACCTAACGATCTCATTCGTGAGCACCAGCGGCTAAAGGAGATGATCCTCCAGCAGACGAGCAACAGCGTCATGGAGGCAGATAATCTAGAACTCTTCACTGCAGGAAAAGAAAAGTTAGAAGCCCTCATCGCTGACATCAAATCAGCGAAGCACCACATACACATCCAGTACTACATCATACGCGATGATAAGACCGGCACGCAGCTGCAGGAAGCCCTCATCGAGAAAGCACAGGAAGGGATCGAAGTTAGAGTGCTGTACGACCACGTTGGGAGCTTCAATACATCCAAAGCCTACTTTAGAGAGATGCGAGCAGCGGGGATAGAAGTCTACCCGATCCTAGAGGTAGTTTTCCCTGCTCTGACTAGCAAGATCAACTACCGCAACCACCGCAAGATCGTCGTCATAGATGGATCTATTGGCTATGTGGGAGGTATGAACATCGCTGATCATTACACTTATGGCAATAAGCTCGGAAAGTGGAGAGATACACATGCTAGAATCACTGGTAGAGCTGTGAATGCTCTACAGGCTGCATTCATGACAGACTGGTACGTAGCATCACGTAAGGTACTGCCCAAGTCTTTCTTCTATAATTCTATCATCGGAGGGGGGAGTACCCTAAGCTACGATAGTAGTAGAGTGCGATCCTGCATAGACCACAACGTAATGATGCAGACTTTTACCAGCGGACCTACAGGTAGTTTTCGCATACTACAGCAGGTGCTATGCCGTGCCATATATGAAGCAAAGAGGAGCGTCCGTATACAGACCCCCTACTTCCTCCCTCCAGAGAGCCTCTACAAGGCAATAGCGGGGGCTGCCTTAGCCGGTGTAAAGGTGGAGCTTATGCTACCTCGCTCCAGCGATATTCTAGGCGTGAATGCCGCAGCTCGCTCCTACTTCGACAATATGCTCAAGGCAGGTGTACACATATACCTCTACCAAGAGGGTTTCCTACACGCCAAGGTGGTCACTATAGACGAAAAACTATCTATCATCGGATCAGCCAACATGGACTTCCGCAGTATGGAGCACAATTTCGAGATCACTTCATTGCTATACGACAGGGAGTGCACCTCGATGCTCAACCGATGCTTCGAGCAGGACCTAAATAACTCTACAGAACTTTACTATGAAGATTGGAAGCAACGCCCGCTCATCAAGCGACTGTGGGAGTCGGCGCTACGTCTTTTCGCCCCTTTAATGTAAGTCTTTGATCAAATTAAGCTATGAAAAATGAAGGATATATGTTAACTTTGCTACAGATGTCGAGAAGAGGCAAACCGTACTCTATGTTTCAAAAAAATATGAGAGCACTTCCATCAATCATCTCACTAGTGGTCACACTTCTGCTGGCTTCATCATGCGGAAGAGATAACGTTATACTTAGCGGCGCGGGAGCCACGTTTCCCGCACCATTCTACAGCGATGCAACGAAGCTCTACGATCAGCTAAGTGGCATCAAAATTAGCTACGGAGCCATGGGCAGCGGTGCAGGTATCCGAAACCTCGAAGAGCACACAGTCGACTTTGGAGGTACAGATGTCTTTATGTCAGACAGCGAGATGGCGGAGATGCCAGCCGAAGTGCTCCATATCCCCACTTGTATTGGAGGCGTGGTACTATCATACAATCTTGATGATGTACCGGTGCTTAACCTTACACCAGATCTGGTGACAGACATATTCCTTGGCAATATCACGAACTGGAATGACCCAGCACTTGCGGAGGCGAATCCAGATGTCATCCTTCCAGATCAACCCATTACTGTGGTTTACCGTAGTGAAGGTAGTGGTACGACAGCAGTATTCACTGGCTTTATGAGCCAGGTGAGCACCGAATGGGATGAAGCCATCGGCGCAGGGAAGTCCGTCAACTTTCCAGTAGGCATCGCTGCGAAGGGCAACCCTGGTGTAGCCGGAGTAATCGGGCAGACTGTGGGATCTATTGGCTACCTAGGATCCGAGTATGCACTGGCGATGGACATAGTATCAGCTCGAATGCAGAACAGAGCTGGGAAGTTCGTAGAGGCCAATCTCGAGACAATTAAGCTCAGTGCTGACAAAGACCTACCCGACGACACACGTGCTATCATCTCAAATCCTACCCACCCCGATGCCTATCCTATCAGTACCATGACTTGGGTCATCGTGTACAAGGAGCAGAATTACTATGGGAGGTCGCTCAGACACGTACAGGAGCTCCAGAAGTTCCTCCTATTCCTTGTCGGAGAGGAAGGTGCTAGGAGCGCATCCAAGACGCACTATGTACCTCTACCCTTGTCAGCCAGAAAGAAGGCAGAGGCAGTCATCAAAAGCATGACTTACAATGGTGAGCCATTGTGGGCAGCTGATCCTACAGAAGTAGAAAAAAATATTACTAGCGAGATCAATGAAGGATAAGATATTCAATTTACTCCTCACACTAGCGGGTGTCTTTATTGTAGTAGTTGCCGCTGGTATCTTGTACGCTCTAACTACGGAGAGCCTCCCTGCCTTCAGGGAGTTTGGACTACTAAAGTTTGTAGCTTCTTCTGAGTGGGTCTCGAGAAGTGACACCTATGGTGCCCTCCCCTTTATTGCGGGCACACTCCTAACCTCTCTCCTTGCACTCGTCTTCTGCATCCCGTTCTCTCTATCAGTAGCAATCTTCAATGGGGAGTACTTCAGAGGTAAGAGAATTGCTAGAATCGCTGGCTCAATAGTAGATCTCTTAGCAGGTGTCCCCTCTATTGTCTATGGTATCTGGGGCTTCTACACTGTAAGACCTATACTGATACAACTAGGGGTCAATTCACAGGGCTTTGGCATCCTACTAGCTTCTATCGTACTGGCTATCATGATTATACCCTATGCGTCATCGCTAAGTACGGAGTTCATCAGCATGGTGCCCAATGATCTCAAAGAGGGCGCATATAGTCTAGGGGCGACTCAGCTTGAGACAATCAAGACCATAAGCCTCCCAGTGTCTGGATCCGGCATCTTTGCTGCATATATCCTAGCCTTTGGGCGAGCACTCGGAGAGACCATGGCTGTAACCATGCTGATAGGTAACACCAATAACATACCCATCAGTCTGGCAGACACCGGAAATACCATGGCAAGTGTCATTGCCAACCAGTTTGGTGAGGCATCAGGTCTTAAGCTAAGCTCACTCTTTGCTATTGGTTTCCTACTATTCTTAATCACTGCTATTATCAATCTGATTGCCAAAGCAGTAATTAAACAACTCAGTAAGTAATTAACCCCAGAGCACGAAAGAGATGTCTTCGACAGATATTACTTCACAGGTACAACAAGACAAGATCGCAGAGGTAGCCTCAAGACCTACAAGGCTAAAATCCAAGATCGCAGCAGATAGATTCATCTATGTCCTAGTGATCATCCTAACCATCTCCACTGCTATTCCGCTCTTCTCGATCCTCTTTGAGTTGATTGTCAAGGGCTACAAGCAGTTCAACCTAGGTCTCTTCACGCAGGTCGTACCAACCTCTATGGAGGCTATGTATGCGAGAGAGTCAGGGGAGATCATACCAGGTGGTATCCTAAATGGTATCACAGGAACACTGATGATGCTAGCGATAGCCATCGCAATGGCAGTTCCACTCGGTATATTTGCTGGCATCTTCCTAGCAGAGAAAAAAGAGAGCTGGCTAGCAAAGGTCGTCCGAGTCCTCACCGACATACTACAGGGCATCCCATCTATCGTGTACGGTATTGTGGTCTACATGTGGATTGTGAGCACCATGCACAGCTTTAGCGCACTTGCTGGTGGTGTCTCCCTTGGCTTCATGATGCTACCAATGATCATACGAAGCACAGAGGAGAGTATCGCGATGATCCCTACCACGCTCAAGGAGGCAGGGCTAGGCCTTGGGGCGTCGTACACTTCGGTAATGTTCCGAGTCATAGTCCCTAGTGCCTTTGGAGGACTATTCACCGGCATCCTACTCGCCATCTCCAGGGTGATGGGAGAGACGGCACCTTTGATGGTAACTGCGCTAGGAGCCAACTACATCAGCTACAACATCACTAAGCCGATGAGCGCTGTGAGCTTGTTGATTTGGGAGTTCTACAACGATCCCAACCTTGCAGACTTGATCTGGTCTTCCTCACTCTTACTACTTATCCTTATCTTTGGCATGAACCTTCTCGCAAAGGCAGTGGCAAACAAATGGCGCATCAACTAAGTAATGATAAATACAAAACAAACCCTAAATACAACTGTGACTAATATGAAATCTGAAACGCCCACATCAACGGCTCAACCAACCGCAGAGCAAGAGGTGAGCAAAGACGTCACTAATATCGAGACGACTACCGACACTATCGACAACTACCAAGTGTCTGACACGCTTTTCGACAAGCCGACCACGACAAAGGAGAAGGAGCTCAAGCCCATCATCAAGGTGTGCAACTTGTCTGTATCATATACACCTGAGAAAAAGGCGATTAAGGATGTCAATGTCACTTTTTATGAGAACTTAGTGACAGCTGTCATGGGACCAAGCGGATGCGGTAAGAGCACCCTACTCCGAGCCATCAACCGCATGCACGACCTCTATCCTAGTATCAAGACTGAGGGCGAAATCCTACTAAATGGAGAGAACATGCTCAATATGAACTCCATGGAGGCCCGACGTAGAGCCGGCATGGTCTTTCAGCGTCCTAACCCATTTCCTACCATGTCTATCGCAGACAACGTACTAGCGGGTTACAAGCTCAATGGCATAAGACTCTCAAAGTCAGAGAAAGAGGAGATCGTCCAGACAAGCCTTGAGAGCGTCGCACTATGGGACGAGACCAAAGACCAGCTAAAGAAGAAGGGCACCTTCCTCTCAGGTGGGCAGCAACAACGCCTCTGTATCGCCCGTGCACTGGCCATGCGACCTGAGGTTTTGCTGATGGACGAGCCCACCTCAGCACTAGACCCCATCGCTACCAATAGGATAGAAGAGCTGATACTAGAGCTCAAGGAGAAGTACTCCATCATCATCGTAACGCACAACATGAGCCAGGCAGCACGCATCTCTGATAAGTCTGTCTTCATGTACATGGGCGAGATGATAGAGTACGGCGATACCGACAAGATGTTTACCAAGCCAAAGCACAAGCAGACAGAGGATTACCTAACAGGAGTCTTTAGCTAATAGATCATACAACCAAAATTCATACAACTCAACCATATATGAGCCGCATCAAACAGCAACAGCAGCAGATATTACTCAAGGAGTTTGAGCTCATTTCCAAGAATGTACTCCTACAGTTTGCCATCCTCAGAAAGCTGATCGACGAACCACAGACAGAAGAGCTCATCGAAGAGGCGAAGAATAATGAAATCATCATAGACCGCCTAGAGATAAAGATCCGTGAGGAGGTAGCATTCACCATCTTCAAGTTTTTCCCCGTCGCTGAGGAGCTACGCCGCATCATAGCATACCAAGACCTCACGACCAATCTAGAGCGAGTTGGTGACATGGTGCTCAACGTCGTCCGCTATGTCAGGGAGGTAGATCTCAACCGACCTGAGCTGCACAAAGTACGCGATACCGTTGTAAAGATGCTTGACGATGTCAACCTCCTCATTCGCAATGCGATACTATCCTTCACCAACGAGCAGATACAGGTAGCGTACGAGGTGATAGAGGGCGACGACAAGGTCGATGAGGGGTATCATTATATCAAGGATCTCATGAGCGAGATGTACTCATACAGAGAGCTAACGCCTGAGGAGGTCTACGAGCTCATCAGTATCGAATGCATCGCACACAACCTCGAGCGCTGTGGTGACAGTGCTACTAATATCGCAGAGTCTACCATCTACCTCATCAAGGGTAGAGACATAAGGCACGGCGAAGATCTCAACAAGAAGCAGTAAACTCACGACATACCAGAGCGAAGCTGAGATCTGATCGGAGATCCCCCCACCTACCACCAATTCAAAACCTAACCAAAGACCCTAGAAAATTGAAGAACTCACTGATACAAAGACTATTCATCTCACTTCTCCTGCTCCTACTTGCCTATACAGGGGCGATGGTATACATCCACCAGCGTCAGGAGTCCGAGATACGTCGGGAGCTCCTCCTGTCGAAGCTCGATGCACACGCTGAGGTCATCAACAATGCCTATGAGAAAGGAACTGTAGACCTACTCCTACCCGACATACCCAAGGACCTGAGGGTCACTATTGTTAACAACGATGGCAAGGTACTCCTCGACACAGGGGTGCCTGATGCCTCTACCATGGGCAATCACGACACGCGCCCAGAGCTACAGCAAGCCCGCTTCCATAAAGTGGGGACGTCGGTACGTACCTCCAAGACTACCGGTACAAAGACCTTTTACTACGCACGCTACTATGGCGATCACTACATACGTGCCGCACTACCGTACGACCACGTCAATACCTACTATCAGGGGCTAGAAACCAATAACTATTACTTCATCTACACGAGTATCATAGTCTTTCTCCTAATGATGATTGCTCTATTCATGCTCGTGCGGAGGTACAATACCTCACTACGCCAGCTTGGTGACCTGAGCAATCAGATAGCACAGGGTGTCCCTCTCGATCAGCTAGCTCTGCCCTCCGATGACTTCGGCGCCATGGGGCAGCAGATAGTCGATCTCCTGAAGGAGAAGGAGCAGGCAATAGCAGCCATACGTGAAGCACGCAAGCGCCTGATCCTGCACTTCAAGCTCTCAAATATAGGCATAGCGCTCTTTGATAAGGATGGAAATACGGAGTTCGCCAATAGCCACTTCATCCTCTACGCCAATATGCTGGCAACTAGACCAATGACCAATGCCAATGAGCTGATAGACGAGCCTAACCTTGAGAAAGTCAAGCACTTCCTCGAGGATAAGAAGCACAAAAAGAAAAGTCTCATCCAGACCATCAACCAGTGCAATAAGATATTTGAAATCAAGGCACTTAAGTCAAAAGACGGCAGTTTTGAGCTAACGATTGAGGATATAACCAAGGAGGAGAACAACCGAGTCCTCAAGCATGAGATGACGAGTAGCATCACACAGAAGTTGCGCACCCCACTCATCTCTATTCGCAGTTACCTCGAGACGCTCAATTTCATGGACATCTCCGACGAGAAGCGCAAGGAGTTTACCCAGAAGGCATACAGCCAGGCAGTCCACATGAATGAGGTACTCGACGACATCCGCCTACTCACTAAGCTCGATGACGAGGATGAGGCTCTGGTCGACTTCACACCGGTAAACCTCCGACTCGTAGCCGAGGAGATCCGCATCGCCTACACGGCAGCCTTTACGGAGCACGGCATCACGTTTGCCAACGAACTCCCCTCTGAACTAACCATCAGAGGAAATCAGAGCCTTCTCTATGATATATTCAAGAACCTTGTAGAGAACTCACTCCGATACGCTGGAGACAACATAGAGATAAATATTCGCAGCTACCACGAAGATAAGAAATATGCCTACATCTCCTACCACGACACCGGTAAGGGCGTCGACGAGAAGACCCTAGGACGCCTCTTCGACCGCTTCTACCGTGCCGATGAGGGCAAGAGCGAAGAGGGCAAGGGTGGCACTGGGCTTGGGCTCAGTATCGTACGCAATGCCATACAGATACATGGCGGTCAGGTACAAGCACGCATCCACCCATCTGGTGGTCTGGAGGTCCTCTTCCACCTACGTAAGTAGCAGTCCGGACATACTGATGAAGATAGAAGTTCCGATCCCCGTAATGGCAGGGATCGGAACTTCTGTTTTTATAAAAAAAATATGATATCTAATGACGACCAGCTACGACACTCGGCAGCACCCAAACTAAGATCCTAATCAATATCTCAAGAGGTCTCTAATAATCACGGATTAGAACATAGTACAATACTACTTCCGAACTTAAAAAATCTAAGTTGGGAACTTCGATGCACCTAAGTTCCGAACTTC
>JAUNLH010000060.1 GCA_030532365.1 Porphyromonas sp. | reverse complement strand
AAAGATAAATCGTTGTAAAACCTTGATTCTACAACGATTATCCTTATTAAGAAGGCTTTATTGACGACCCTCTTGAAGTCTTTTTGAAGCCTCTTCGTGGAGATGGAGGGATTCGAACCCTCGTCCAAACACGGAAACTACCGGCTTTCTACACGTTTATCTCTGATTTGGGTTGTCGGCAAAGAGGTTAGGCCAGAGCAACCCTCCTCTTTACTTAGTCTCTTAGGTGTCGCGACCGACGAAAGACGCCCCGGTCACCCTTCCCGATATAGATAGCACCACCTGATCAGACCACCTCGGGCTCACGGTATCTGGGTGATGTCTCGCTCGCGAGTCTATACTCAAGCGTGCAAGCGTAAAAGTGAGTGTCTACTCAGTTTACGCAGCGAGAGCGTAGTTATTTGCGCCATTTAAAATAGTTCGTTGTCTAGTATTAAAGTGCTAGCCAACCATGCACTACGTGCTTACGCAGTCTTTTCTACATGCTGTCAAAACCTGTCATCCCCGCTAGGATGAGTGCAAATATAGCAATTAGTGGAGGATCTTCCAAGTTTTTGGGTCTTGGCTGCTATTATAGTTTAAGCTCAGATGGATGTTGTACAAAAGGGTACCCTTATCTTTGTCTATCCTGAGATCCGAACTTAGACCAGTCGGAGTTGGGAACTTAGAGTTGTCGAAGTTCGGAACTTCGGTGTATCTAAGTTGGGAACTTAGATTTTCTTAGTTCGGGTGTTAAGTTTTTCCTCTCTCTGATCCTTGATGGCAAGAGGCTTATAGTTCATGTAGATTTACTGCCCCATGTGAGGTATTGTTCTATTGGCGTATGAGGTTTTATAATAGTCCAGACGACTTGATTATGTAATTTGAATAAAAAAGTCGGAAGAAGTCAGGCTTGACTTCTTCCGACTACATTAAAATCTTAGCTCTAGATAGAGTGTTGAGTGCTTATGCTTTGTGCTTAATAAAGGTGCCTTTATCCAGCTCGTCAAACGCGTTGTGGAGCTCTTCGCGGGTGTTCATCACCACAGGACCTCCCCATGCGATGGGCTCACCAAGTGGCTCTGCTGCGAGGAGTGCAAATCGTGCCCCCTCTTTGCCCGCCTTGATACGAAGTATGTCATGGTCCTCTTTGCTCGTAGTTGTGGGGGCATAGAGTACGGCGCATCCTTTCCGCTCCATATCATCAAGCTCCTCATTGACAGCCATCTCTCCTGTGAAGAGGTAGGTAAAGAGGGTCTCATTATTGGCTATGCCATCGTACTCCCAGATGGTGTCTGGCGCCAGATCCACATCGAGATAGGTCACTTGCACGTACTTAGGTGCAAAGGCGCCATCAGTGCCCTTGTAATTGCCCGAGATGACGCGAACCGTCGCATTACCGTCGTCTACGGCTGGGACATCTGCGGCTGAGATGTCTCCGTAGCTTGGTTCGCTCATCTTCTGATCACTTGGGAGATTGACCCAGAGTTGGCATCCTAGCAGGTGCTCTGAGGCTTTGGGCATCTCCTGATGGATGATGCCTGACCCTGCCGACATCCACTGTGTGCCTCCTGCTTCTATGACTCCCTTATTGCCTAGGCTATCACCATGCTCCATCGCACCATGGATGAGGTAGGTGACGGTCTCGATACCCCTATGTGGGTGCCAAGGGAAGCCTTTGATATAATCTGCCGGATTGTGCGAGTCAAAGCCATCCAACATCAAAAATGGGTCAAATGACTTTGTCGTCTTGATCCCTAGGACTCTGGTGAGGTGTACTCCTGCACCGTCAATGGCGCTGTGTCCTCTTACAATTTCTACTGCTTTACGTCTATTATTGCTCATACTTTTATCTTAATCTATAATACATAACACATATGTTCATACAAATATAATGATTTCTGAGATAATATTCACCCCCTCTAGATCATCACTATACTGCGTGATGGAGTGTGTGATTTTACCGTGAATCACTTGGTTTTGGTTATCTTTGCGGAAATCTTTGTTATCAAGATTAAGATGCTGCTCAAGGCAGTCAATAGGTAGAGATACTACATGAAGCAATTCTTTCAGACACTGCGTCGCTTTGTACCACCATACAAGTGGTACGTGCTTGGCAATATATTTTTTAATTTTCTCGCACCGCTGCTCAATCTTCTAGCTTTCTCACTGATTATCCCCATCCTAAGGATACTTTTTAGGCTCGATACCACAGTGTACAGCTTTATCCCTTGGGCTGAGATACAGTTTTTCTCTAGTGGTGGGGCGGAGCGACTGGCGCATATTGTTCAGAATAACTTTAACTACGGGCTCACGCAGTTGATGTCTACCTATGGAGCTACTAATACCCTGATGTTGCTTGGTGTCTACCTTGTTGTCATCACCTTAGTTAAGGTTGGGGTCATGTATTTGGGTGCCTTCTGTATGATACCGGTACAGACGGGTGTGGTGCGTGATATCCGTAAGCAGATCAATGATAAGATCATGGCGCTGGACTTGGGCTTCTTCTCTGAGGAGCGTAAGGGAGACATCATAGCGCGTATCACTGGCGATGTGGGCAATGTGGAGAGCAGTATTGTTACCTCTCTGGAGATGCTGATCAAGAATCCGATGATGATCATCATCTCGCTGGTGGCGATGTTTTTGATTAGTACAGAGCTGACGCTATTTGTGATCGTATTGCTACCTGTCGCAGGAGTGATCATGGGTAGAGTGGGGAAGCGGCTAAAGCAGGGCTCTCTGAAGGCTCAAAATCAGTGGGGTACCCTGATCAGCATCATCGAGGAGACGATAGGAGGCTTAAGGATCATCAAGGCTTTTAGGGGCGAGGAGATGATGGAGAAGCGCTTTGATAAGCATAACAATGACTTCCGACACACAGTGATACGGGTGGAGAGAAGGTTTCAGCTGGCTCACCCAATGAGCGAATTTCTTGGCACGATTACTATCTGTATCGTTTTGTGGTACGGTGGCACTCTGATTTTGAGCAATAGCGGTACCATAGATGCTAGTACCTTTATCTACTATCTCGTGGTCTTCTACAGCGTGATCAATCCGGCTAAGGACCTTTCTAGAGGGCTCTATGCGATACGGCGCGGTATGGCTAGCTTGGAGCGAGTGGATAAGATCCTTTTGGCTGAGTCCAAGATCCAAGACCCTGTAGCTCCTAAGCAGCTCACATTTGAAGAGCAGATCAAGTTTGAAAACGTGAGCTTTCGCTACGAGGAGGCTTGGGTGCTTAAGAATGTCAATCTTACCATCAAGAAAGGGCAGTCAGTCGCTATTGTAGGGTCGAGTGGTTCGGGCAAGAGCACTATGGTAGACTTGATACCGCGCTTTTATGACGTGGATGAGGGGGCTATCACTATTGATGGGGTGGATATTAGAGAAGTGCGGATGAAGGATCTGAGGGGGCTCATGGGCAATGTGAACCAAGAGGCGATCCTTTTTAACGACACGGTTCGCAATAACATTGCCTTTGCTAATAGTGATGCCAGCCTAGATCAGGTGGTTCGTGCAGCTCAAGTGGCTAATGCAGACGAGTTTGTACGCGCTCTCCCTGAGAAGTATGATACCAACATAGGGGATAGGGGTGGCAAGCTAAGTGGAGGGCAGAGACAGCGACTGAGTATTGCTCGTGCGGTGTTGCAAGACCCTGAGATACTGATTCTTGACGAGGCTACATCCGCACTTGATACGGCATCGGAGCGACTAGTGCAGGAGGCTCTGGAGCGACTGATGAAAGGTAGGACCACCATAGTGATTGCTCACCGACTCTCTACTATTATGCACACAGACCTGATTGTGGTCCTCAACGAGGGTGAGATAGTGGAGGAGGGGACACACGATGAACTGATGGCGCTCGATGGCACATACGCCAAGCTAGTATCCATGCAATCCCTTAAGTAAGAGATAGATCATGAAGCACTTGAGAATAAGTCTCTTTGAGTTTTTCCTCTTGACGATAGCAGTGGTAGCAGTGCTGTTGTCTTCTTGTGCACATAGGATACCACCTGGTGGGGGGCCTTATGATGACGTTCCACCCAGACTGATACGAAGCACTCCTGAGCTCCTAGCCCTACATGTCGAGAGCAAGAGGATTGTCCTCAACTTCGATGAGTATGTGAAGCTCGAGGATATGACCTCAAAGGTGATCATCTCGCCACCTCAGTTGCAGCAGCCTAAGATTATGGCAGTAGGTAAGAGGATAGTGGTGGAGCTGGAGGATGACTTGCTCCCCAATACGACCTACACCATAGACTTTACGGATGCCATAGTTGATAATAACGAAGGTAACGCTCTGGAGAATTTCTCCTTTGCCTTTAGCACTGGCGCAGAGATAGATACCATGGAGATTTCTGGTAAAGTTCTGGATGCACGTACCCTGGAACCAGTGCAGGGAGTGACGGTAGGGATTCATCCGGATTATGCAGGTAGTGAGGCATTTACCGATACCACTTTCCTTAGGATGAGCCGTACCTCTGATCGTGCCATATTCATCCTGCGCAACGTGAAGCAGGGCACCTACAGCGCTTATGCCCTCAAGGAGAGTGATGGAAATTACAGGTACAACATGCAGACGGAGGGAATCGCTTTTTTGGACAGTCTGATCACGACTCGCTCCGAGGCTGCTACACGTATGGATACTACTTGGGTGGATTCGCTAACGATTGACACAGTGCAACTTGTGCACTACACGAGGTTTCTTCCTGATGATATCGTGCTCCGCTTCTTCCAGCCCGAAGTCCAGCAAAGGCATATCACGAAGCGGGAGCGCCCTAGTGCCATGAAGCTGAGACTGACCTTCAATACGCTACCGGTGGAGCATCCGCTCATCCAGCCTGTAGACTCGCTTTTGCCCACTTTTCCTGATAGCATACGGGCTCAGAACTATGTGCTAGACTATGATGTGAATGGTAGCATCATCGATGTATACCTCAAGGATAGTTTGTGGGCAGACGTTTCTAGGTTTGAAGTTGCTTACCTGACAGTAGATTCGCTCCTTCAGTCTTACTTACAGCGAGATACGATCCAGCTCAGTCTCCGCAAAAATAAGGAAGAGAGCGCAAGCTCCAGTAGTCCAGAAGAGGATGAGGACAAGCCTAGAAGCCCTTTCTCAGTACAAGTGAGCCACAAAGGGGATGGGGGAGTGGGCGACTCGATCATCTTCACGACCACTTTGCCTATTGACACTTCTGCGCTAGCTGGGATACAGCTATTTAATGCCAATGATAGCATATTAGTGCCCGTGGAGATCTCAAGTATATCGATGCTTTCTAAGCGCACAACTATGGGGATGATAAAGGCTCCACTGAAGTATAACACCGCCTATGAGCTTTACTTTGACTCGCTCGCTTTTGTCGACATCTACGGCAACCGGCTCGATGAGACAGTGGTGGACGCCTTTAAGACAAAGGCAAGGGAAGAGTTTTCTCATCTTGAGATTGTCCTGCAATGGCACGACAATACGCCCTATATTGTGGAGCTACTTGATAGCTCGGACAAGCCTATCCGTGTGGGACTTTCTGAGCGTGGGGAGAGTGTCAAGTTTAGAGATCTGATGCCGGGAAAGTATGGATTCAGAGTTATCATAGATCGTAATGGTAATGGCAAGTGGGATACGGGGAACTATGATACCAAGACACAGCCGGAAGAGGTCTACTACTCACCGAAGATCATCGAACTGATGAAGAACTGGGAGGTGAAGGAGAACTTTGATCCACTCCTAGTGCCGTTAGACCAACAGAAGCCCGCCGAACTGATAAAGAATAAGCCCAAGGAGAAGAAGAAACGTGACTTGAACAAGGAGCGTGAGGAAGAGCTACGGAACCGCCAGCAAGGAGTAGGGCAAGGCGTCGGCGGCTTTGGAGGCATGGGAGGTGCCGGTGGTATGCGACCACAACGCGGAGTCGGGCTCTTCTAAACTCGACCAACGCAACACGCAAAGCAAAAAGTACCGCAACTCACTGAGTTACGGTACTTTTTTATCGCCCTTTCCCTTCAATAATCTGCGGAGAGATTGAATACTCCTCTATGCTCAGACTTCTCAATTAAAGGAGCTGAAGACTAAACTAGGTTATATAATTGGTAAAACGATTAGTTTTTGAAGAGAGGCACGCACATTTCTCTTTTTTGTTTTGTGTAGATTTGCAGTATGAACAGAAAAACAGACATACAAAAAGGCAATGCAGAGTTTGTTAATAGCTTCAATACCGACAAAGAGGCAATTGACTATGCTATTAAGGAGGTCATTAAAGAGACTGAGGAGTACCTAAGAGTACATCGGATGTACGAGTACAGCGATGACAAAGAAGAGGAGGATGCTACTACAAAGCACCCTCCTGAGTAGAT
>JAUNLH010000011.1 GCA_030532365.1 Porphyromonas sp. | reverse complement strand
AAGTTCCCAACTTAGATTTTTTAAGTTCGGGTGTCGTGTTGCGCCTACTCTAGATCTGGGACTGTGCGACATCCGACATTCGTCGGAGTCGTGTTGGATGTCTTGCCCTTTGAAACCAGGGTGGCGCCCCTACGGGGCTTACCCTTCGCTAAGTCCTTCGATCCCGACCTACGTCTGGATCGCTACCATTTGGTCTTTGCACATATTCCCACTCCATTTCCCCCTGCGTTAATGATGAGACAAATCTAGCTTCGTCCCACGTCGGGATCGCCCGCAATTGGGTTTTCAGCTTCTGGTTATGGTGGGGTGCATTGCAGTGGGCTTTGTGCGATGTGGAGCGCGATTGGGGATGAGGTGGAGTTGCTATTTGTTGAGCCCGGGGACGCTCTTGTAGCGTGCCTCGAGTAGTAGGGTGGTGGGTAGGTAGGTGATGAACTCGGGTATGCGCCTGGAGAGCTTTTCCCATGTGGCGTAGGGGAGGATCACGAGGTCGTACTGGTCGTGGATGTCGCTCGTGAGGATGTCTTTGTCTAGTTCGTTGGCCCGCTCTATCTTCGTTCCTCTTCCATCCATCACGATGGTGTCGATGTGGGTGGAGGGTATTGTATTTCTCAGTAGGTCGTTGACGAGGAGCAGGTAGGAGTTGTAATTGGGCTGCTCGGGGTCCTCGAGTATGAGTATTGTGCGTGCTGCAGAGTTGAGTCCTTTGTCTATCACCACGCCTACCGATGCGTCTGTCTTTGATACGAAGGTCTTGGTCTTGTCTTGGAAGATCTTGGCGATGTTGAAGAAGTCTGCCGTACCTGTGAGCGTCTTTCCGTAGATGCCCTCATACTTGTCGCGTAGCTGCATGATGCGCTGGTCTTCGGGCGATTGTGAGAGGTCGAGGTTGGCTCCGACGAGGAGTAGGGTGGTGTCGTAGGTCTTTGTCGCCTTGAGGATGCTCTGGACGGGGTGGTCGGAGACTTCGTAGAGCTCTCCGAGGGGTATCCGGAGGGTGTCGGAGTAGTGGTGGAGGGGGTCGAACTTCTCACTGCGGTAGCGCTCTGCATGGAGGGGGTTGACCTCGCTATCCATGGTGACGTGCATGCCGGTGACCTCTACCTGCTTCTTGGTCTTTGGGAAGAAGGTGTGGACTAGGTCGATCATCAGCTTTCCCGTGGTGGTACGTCCGAAGGAGAAGAGGATGCGGAAGAGGGGCTTCTCTTCGATCACTCCCTTTCGGGCGTCGCGTCGTCGCCATATCGCCTCTGCTATGTTGAGCATCGGTGTAGTGATGAATGTGGTGACGAGGGTCATCACTACGAGCATCGCGTAGACGATGGGGGAGAGGATCTCGAGCTGTAGCCCCATGGAGAGGATGATTAGCTCCATGAGCCCTCGGGTGTTCATCAGGATGCCCACGTACATGCTATCGCGGTGGTCCTCTCCTACTACCCGACATGCGACATAGGTGCCCCACACCTTGCCTACAATCGCGATGGCAATGATGGCTAGGGTGATGAGCCAGTGGTGGGCGGTATTGAGCAGTCCGATCTCGGTCTGGAGTCCGCTGGAGACGAAGAAGAGGGGCAGGAAGATGGAGAGTGATACGTCTTCTACCTTTTCGGTCATCATGTGGCGAAACTTGATGTTGGTAGGCATCACGATCCCTGCTACGAAGGCTCCAAAGAGTGCGTGTAGCCCTAGTATCTCTGTGATGTAGGAGGATAGGAGGAGTGTGACGAAGGTGAGGGCAATGACGCCTTTGCCGGCTACTTCGTTGGTATTGTATGCCTCTCCGATGAGCTTGAAGGCTGGGCGTACTACCTTGAACATCACTAGCATATAAGCTGTAGCAAAGAGTAGGGTGAAGAGGGCACCCCCTGGTGAGCCGGACTGTGCTATGGCTATGATGGTTGCGACACCGCACCATGCTGTGATGTCGCCACTAGCTGCACTCGACATGGCTAGCATGCCGATGTGGCTATTCATCTTATTTTGCTCTTGGATGATCCTGGCTAAGACGGGGAATGCCGTGACACTGAGTGAGATGCAAAAGAAGAGGGCAAAGGTGAGTGGAGTGCTGCTTGCACCGCCATACTCTCTGTAGAGAAAGAGGACAAGGATGATGCCTAGTATGAATGGTGCTATGATGCTGCTGTGCGCTATGATGAGCGATTTTTTGAGCGTCTTCTGTATCTCCCCTAGGTCTAGCTCCATACCGATGACAAACATGAAGAGGATCAGTCCGAACTGGCTTAGGAGTGAGATATTGCCTAAGCTGTGGGTGGGGAAGATGGTGCTGAAGAGGTCGGGGTGCAGGAGTCCGAAGACTGAGGGCCCCAGGATGATACCCGCGATGATCTCTCCTATGACCGAGGGCTGCCCCATCTTGGTGAAGAGCCAAGCGACAAAGCGGGCAAAGATGAGGATGATGATGACCTGCATTAGGAGCAAGCCGAAGGAGGAGAAGGCGTGGGTGTGCACAAACTGTAGGAAGGTATCGAAGTAGTGCTCTACGCGCTCGAATGTCCCACTCCCCTTTGCTAGGCTTGTGGTAGTCGCCTCTAGGTCTGAATGCGTGCGGGAGAAGTATGCTATGGAAATGATCGACACAACCGCAAGCAACAGGATCCCAATGTAGAAGAGGTTTTCTCGTCGTCTTTGCTTCATATTTATTGTGATGTCGTGAGTGGGGAGAATCGAGTATTTATAATAGGGCGAAGCAGTGCTCCATGAGGTAATTTCTTAGTTCTTTATTGGTTTTGTGCATCGCCACCTCATCTGGCATGATAGGTGCCCCGATGTAGACATCGAAGGTCTGACCTTTTTTGTTGAGGATCTCTGCCGGGAGTCGTAGGAGGTTGAGGTTGTAGCTGATGCGCAGTAATCGGTAAAATCTCTTGGAGTTTTGACCCGAAAACATGATGGGCAGTATCGGCACCCTTGCAGCTCTGAGGATGCGCATGTTATTCATCTGCCAGGGCTGCTCTTTGACTCTATTGTGCACATAGTCGTAGTGGGCAACGCCGCCAGCTGGGAACATCCCCACCGGGTGCTCCTCAAGTACGCGCTCGGCAAGTAGGCGGATGCCATTGACATTCTTGGATGGATCGTGGACGTAGCCTGCCTTATTTTTTCTCGGATGTACCGGGATCCATGAGTCGGAGAGGGCGGTGACGCGGTCGAGAAAGCCATTGACCAGTACCTTGAAGTCGGGTCTCAGCTTCTTGACAATGTCGACGAGGATCAGTCCGTCGAGCCCACCAAAGGGGTGGTTGGATATGGTGATGAATGTCTTGTCTTTGAGTGCGAGGAGGTGCTCCATGCCATGCACACGGTACTGGACACCGATGCGGGGATCCTGGAGCACTGCAGTGGTGAAGTCTGCCCCCTCCAGGTGGGCATAGTCGGAGTGCAGAGCATTGAGCTTGTCGACCTTGATAGACTTGAGTAGCCACTTTCCAACTCGTCGACCTGCTCGGCTGTTGAAAAATGGATGGATTAGCTCTCCAAGATCTTCTAGCGATATAATGTCATGACTTTGTAGCCCCATCTTCGTTATGGTCTTTGACCTCCTCTGTGATCCATCGGCATAGCGCCTCGTGCTGCAGGATGACCGATCCTAGCACAATGTTGAGGAAGATGATTTCGTATAAGAAGTAGTACTGAACAGATCCCGTGAGTGCGATGATAAATAGCGGGATGGTGCGGCCGTTGAAAGTGAGGAGATTGAGTAGGCGCATGATGATCATGCTCACTTTGCGAAAGGTCAATCTCTGGTCTCCGGTGCTGCCGTGCTCCCGTATGGCGAGAACCATCTCTCCGAGGCTAGGGGTGAGCTTGTTTTGAATCCAAGTGTACCCGCTATACATGCGAGATACAAACTTCTTGAAACCATTGGGCATCGCATCTACCCTCTCTTTGATCTCTTGGTACGTCTCAAACTCTGCACCTTTCTCGGAACTGATGAAGCGCAGATGTATGGTCTTGTAATAGTCGGTGATCCCAGCTTGCAGTGCATGGCTTGCCATGGATAAAAAAGCTATGTAGTACCACACAGTGCTGTCAGTGGCATGGTAGAGCCGCGTCGCTAGCGCTATATAGAGAGTGAAAAACCAGAAGTAACCTGCCACGCCATCGAGTATACGACCGATCTCCGACTTGATGCCGGTCAGCCTTGCGAGCTGACCATCGACACAGTCGAGAACGTTGGCAGAGACCAGCAAGAGTATACCTATGATGACGGCCCAATAGGGTGTCTCGTAGTAAAAGAGTGCACCTCCCAGCACACCGATAAGGATGCTAATGTAGGTGATGGTGTTGGGGGTGATGCCTGTTGGTGCTAGTCTCCGCGCTATCTTATACCCTATCGGGCGATAAAAGATGCGGTCGACATAGTTTTCTGTCTCCAAAGACTTGAGCGATGAGAGGTAGTCTCGCTTCTGCTCTAATTCGTTTTTCGTTTCAATCATTATCGATAGGAGTAACCTCCTGATAGCGTTATAATGTCACCGTTGAAGTACTTATTCTCCAGGATTGTTCTGAAGACTGCTCCGACTTCCTCGGGCTCTGCGAAGCGGTGCAGAGCGATCTTATTTTCAATGTTAGTCCGGATCTGCTGTGGCTTTGTCTTCTGCCACTCTGTGTCTACAAAGCCAGGTGCGATGCCGACGACACGGTGCTGGTAGGGCTCTAAGTGCTTCACCAGATTGAGGATCAGTGCATGCACCGCGCTTTTTGTGACCCCATAAGCGAGCGACACTGAGTGCGGATGGATGCCCATGAGTGATCCGGTAAAGGCGATCAGCCCACCCGGCACCATCGCTGGCAGGAGCTCCTGTATCAGGAAGGTCGGAAAGTGGATGTTGGCTTGAAACACCCTCGCCCATGCTGTCTCTGAGAGCTCCTCTAGTGGTGTGCGGTCAGTTATATTGGCGTTAAAGAGGAGGTAGGAGGGGAGAAATGCCTCAGCCTCCATCTCAGCCTTTAACTGCTTGGGAGCCTGCGGATCAGTGATGTCCAGCTCTGAGATGTGAACCTCCTTACCAAAAGATTGGAGTTCTTCGGCACAACGCTCCGCATTCTCTCTATCACGGGCAAATGTAAGCCACACACTGCCCACCTTCGGAGATGCGAGCAGCGCTTCTGCTGCAGCCCTACCGATTCCTTTCGTGCCACCTGTTATGAGTACTGCTTCCTTTCCCATATCGCTCTCATTCTTTACCTCTTTGCGTCCTTGCTAGGATCGGGCTTTGTGGCGATCTCGTCTAGGAGTTGTTGGTTGTACGACTCGATCACAGACTCTTTGATGTTGGTTGTCGAGGCGCCGGTACCATAGGGGAAGTAAAACACCTGTACGCCCTCCTCTCGCAGGTAGTCGTACTTGCCGTACCAGTCGTCTCCCACGACAAAGGCATCGATATTCAGCTTCTTCACCAGCTCCGTATGGTCTAGTGTGTGCTGAGGTATGACTATATCGGGTGTCTTGAGTGCTTCGAGGATCTGCATCCGCTCGGCAAAGGGGATGATGGGGCTTGGCTTGTAGCTCTTCACGAGCTCGTCGGTGCTGACCCCTACGATCAGTATGTCTGCTAGCGCTCTCGCATAGTTGATCATGCGGAGGTGGTTGTAGTGAAACATATCGAACGTCCCTGATGTGTATACAATAGTTTTTCCGTTAAACATAAACTCTAACTCTTTGAAAATCCTACTATTAGTTACTCCTCGTCCACGCTCTTACTGAGATCGAGCTTGACATTGTCCTTACCCCGGGCTACGAAGGTCTTCTTCAGCGGATCCCTTGTAGCCTCCTCGTGTCTCGTACGGTGGCGATGGATGTCAATGGCTTGGTAAATAGCGTTGCGAAAGGAGGTCTCACTCGCCACGCCCTTGCCGGCAATGTCGTAGGCAGTGCCGTGGTCGGGCGAAGTACGTATGATCGGCAGACCACACGTGATATTAACTCCCTCCTCCAGTGCTAGGAGCTTAAGTGGTATCAGACCCTGATCGTGATAGAGCGCGAGTGTGACGTCGAAGTGCTTGTAGGTACCACTGCCCCAGTATCCATCTGAGGGGTAAGGCCCGAAGACGATCCTACCCTCCTCCCATGCTCGCTGGATCACCGGCTTGACCACGCTCTCCTCTTCGTTGCCTAGGAGCCCATTCTCCCCTGCATGAGGGTTGAGCCCCAGCACTGCGATACGCGGCTTGTCGATCCCGAAGTCTTGCTGTAGCACCCACTCTAGCCTTGCAATACTGTCGTAGAGGAGGTCAAATGTCAGAGCCCCAGGCACCTCATTCAGTGGCATGTGCATTGTGGCTAGTGCCACCCTAAGATCGTTGGCGACAAAAAGCATCGTCGGACTTGTCTCCTCAAACGGTGCGCAGAAAAACTCCGTATGACCCGTGAAGTGAAACTCCGGGCTCTGGATCATATCTTTATTGATCGGGGCTGTCACGATGGCATCGATCCTACGCTCCAGCAGGTCTTGTCTACCTGCCAGCAGCGCTAGAGCCGCCAACCTCCCCGCGGTGGTGCTAGGTACCCCCGGCTCCACCTTGATATTGGAGTTAGGTTGGTCGACCTCTATCAGATTGCAGGCTCTACTCCTCGCCTCCCCAGGCTCCTTGATCACTCTCACGTCTACCCCCTTGATATTCAGGCGATCTGCGTAGTAGTCCCAGATCTTCTTCGAGCCGTAGATGATAGGAGTCACCAACTCCAGCAGGTCGTGGTTGGCAAAGGTCTTGATCATCACCTCGTAGCCAATCCCGTTGAAGTCCCCGTGCGTGATACCGATCTTTAGTGGTTGATACATAATTATTTACTCGTCTTATCTATGCTGTGGCTCCAGTAGTCTGCCCCCTCTAGTCGCAACGTGTAGAGCGCTGACTCATCATAAAGGAGGAGGTTGCGCTTCTTGCCAGAAGGATTGTAGACAAAAGCCTCCGCAACCACCACCTCCGACTTATCCCCCTTTACGATGGCATGCATCACAAATGGCCCCCCCATCATATCATTGGTCATCGCCCAGAGCCCCCTCAGCTCGGCTCGGTACGCCCCCTTATACTCCTTGGCAGAGAAGACCGGCATCAGCATCGTCTCAGTCATCATGCGAGAGCCGGGAAATTGCCCCTTGATCTGCCTGCCCAGCACAGAGTCTCTCTTGTGTATCAGGTAGTCGCGTGTGAAGGTCTCCTTGTCCCTAAAGGGGAAGCTGTAGACCACAAAGTCCATACGATTTTCCTGCGCCATATTGGAGCCCCAGACAAAGTGGTCACCAGTCTGGATAAATTCGAGCTCCACGGGGGCATTCACGGTTACTCCACCCACCTGCTCCTCTACTGCCCGAGCAAAGGCGCTTGAAAAGGTCTCATTGAGCACGACTAGCCTCCGCTCCACCTCCTCGTCGAATACGGTACGGATCATCGAGTCGTTGCGTAGCCGCAGGATGGTATATACCGACTCCTCGCTCTCAGCCTTGGCATGCAGAAGTATCTGCCCCAGTGCGTAGTCATTGCGAGATACAGAGATAGAGGGGCCAGTGTACCTCTCCGGATCGATAGAGATGTATAGGATATTGCGCTGACTGCGAAACATCGAGGTGAAGCGACTGTGTGTCGTAAACATCACGTCCAGAGCAGGCTCCGGCTGAGGTAGGATAGGAAGCGCCTGCGAAAACGCTCTCCTCACACTATCCCTTAGTGCTTCCGAGTCGTACTGATCCGGTAGCACCACCATCAGACTGAGCGGACGCCCGCTAGCACCTAGAGGGTTCCTCGATTTGCCACCACCTTTACAGCTCGACAGACTTCCTGCTGTCAGGGCTAAGAGTAGCAGCGTAGCTATCATAGTTAGCGGTTTGCTGTATCTCTTATTACTCATCAGATAAAATATTTCATTGAGGTGTATTGTGGCAAATATACTAATTAGTCTCTTTAATTCAGACCGCTCCGAAGAGAATACTCCTACTAACTCTTCAGGGCAGAGGATATCCACCCCGTTTGGTACGACGCCCGACCTTCGTCGGAGTCGTGTGGGGTGTGGGCCGCGTGGGATAGCATATCGACTCCGACAGATGTCGGATGTCGTACCAACGTTAGATCTAGTGTGGGAAACACACGACCTCCGAACTTAAAAAAATTAAGTTGGGAACTTCGATGCATCTAAGTTGGGAACTTCGACAACTCTAAGTTCCCAACTAAAATTTCCCGAAGTTCCGAACTCCCTTTTATCCCCATTGTATTGTAAGGTCGTTTGAGCTGAATGTTTCATAATTGTTTAGTGTAGGTTGCAAATGAATATATACTTTGTTATCTTTGCATTGCAATGCGAGGTGGTCTGAGGATGCCTTGTGAGCAAGTAGATTTATACCATAAAATATTAGATACTTTGTGATGATGGATATGTTTAAGTCTGGTCGGTGGGAGACGGAGATCGATGTTCGGGACTTCCTGCTACGCAACGTGACACCTTACGATGGTGATAGCTCATTTTTACAAGGTCCGAGTGAGCGGACTAAGAAGGTCTGGGAGGTATGTAAGCAGGCGCTTAAGGAGGAGTTTGACAACGATGGAGTTCGCGCCATCGATGCTGAGACGATCTCCTCTATCGCATCGCACGCTGCGGGGTATATCGATAGGGAAAACGAACTGATCGTAGGACTACAGACCGATGAGCTGCTGAAGAGAGCCATCAAGCCCTATGGCGGTGTCCGTGTGGTGTACAAGGCTTGTAAGGAGCGTGGTATAGAGCTATCTCCGAAGGTTCAGGAGATCTTCACGAAGTATCGCAAGACGCATAATGATGGTGTCTTTGACGCTTATACCGATGAGATACGTACGTATCGCTCGCTTGGCTTCCTCACCGGACTGCCTGATAACTATGCGCGTGGTCGTATCATCGGTGACTACAGGCGCTTAGCTCTCTATGGTCTGGATCGGCTGATCGAGGCAAAGAAAGCTGACCTCCAGGCACTCACTGGACCTATGACCGACGAGCAGATCCGCCTGCGTGAGGAGGTGAATATGCAGATCCACGCTCTTGAGGAGATGAAGCAGCTGGGAGACGCTTATGGGCTTGATCTTTCTCGCCCTGCGGAGTCGGCTCAGGAGGCAGTGCAGTGGGTATATATGGCTTATCTCGCAGCGGTGAAGGAGCAGGATGGTGCTGCCATGTCGCTTGGTAATGTAAGTTCATTTTTAGACATTTACATCGAGTATGACCTGCAGGAGGGTCATATAGATGAGGTCTTTGCACAGGAGCTGATCGATCAGTTTGTGATCAAGCTGAGGATGGTGCGCCACCTGCGCATGGACTCTTATAATGAGATCTTTGCGGGCGATCCAACTTGGGTCACAGAGTCTTTGGGTGGTCGGCTCGCTGATGGTCGCCACAAGGTGACGAAGACCTCCTACCGTTTTCTCCAGACCCTTTACAACCTTGGCCCATCTCCAGAGCCTAATATCACTGTGCTTTGGGCGGAGGATCTGCCACAGGGCTTTAAGGAGTTTTGCGCTCAGGTATCGATCGATACCTCTTCGATCCAGTATGAAAATGACGACTTGATGCGTGCCACGAGGGGATCGGACGACTATGGTATCGCCTGCTGTGTGTCGTATCAGGAGATCGGTAAGCAGATACAATTTTTCGGTGCGAGGGCTAACCTTGCAAAGGCACTTCTACTTGCGATCAACGGAGGTCGCTGTGAGAATACCGGTACAGTGGTGGTAGAGGGCATCGAGCCTCTAAAGAGCGATGTGCTGGACTACGACGAAGTGATCGCTAACTACAAGCTGGTACTCAAGCAGGTAGCACGTGTGTACAACGAGGCGATGAATATCATCCACTACATGCATGATAAGTATTACTACGAGCGTGCCCAGATGGCGCTTATCGACACCAACCCTGCGATCAATATCGCTTACGGTGCAGCAGGGCTCTCTATTGTAGCTGACTCGCTCTCAGCCATCAAGTATGCGCAGGTGAGGGTGCGCCGCAATGAGGAGGGACTTTCGGTAGGATTTGATACAGAGGGCGACTTCCCTTTCTACGGCAATGACGATGATAGGGTAGACCTACTGGCAAAGGGTGTGGTGGACTACTTCAGTGATCTTCTGAGCGAGCTGCCTGTCTACCGCAACGCAGTGCCGACCCTCTCGATCCTTACCATCACTTCTAACGTGATGTATGGTAAGAAGACAGGTGCCACCCCAGACGGACGTGCGAAGGGCGTAGCCTTTGCTCCAGGAGCGAACCCCATGCACGGTAGAGATAACCACGGTGCGGTGGCTTCGCTGCTCTCAGTCTCAAAGATCGACTACGCGAAGTCGCAAGACGGTGTGAGCAACACCTTTAGCATCGTGCCTCACTCACTCGGTGGTGACCGTGAGGAGCAGGTGGATAACCTCATAGATATGATGAATGGTTACTTCTCCAACGATGCCCATCACCTCAATGTCAACGTCCTAGATAGGGCGATGCTGGAGCACGCTATGGAACACCCGGAAGAGTACCCTCAGCTTACGATACGTGTGTCGGGGTATGCCGTTAACTTCGTGAAACTCAGCCGTGAGCATCAGCTGGAGGTGATCGCGAGGAGCTTCCACGAAAAGAGATAATGCAAGGCGATGCTAAGCGTACACTCATTTGAGTCCATGGGGACATTCGACGGGCCGGGACTCCGGCTCGTCGTCTTTTTGCAAGGATGTAACTTTCGCTGCAGCTATTGTGCCAATCCTGATACAATCACACTGCGGGGTGGTGGCATGGTCTCTACAGAGGAGATCTTGCGGAGAGCCCGTAGTGAGAAGGGCTTCTTTGGCAAGCGGGGTGGGGTGACCTTCTCGGGTGGAGAGCCTCTACTTCAGGCTGATGCGCTCATAGAGGTCGTAGGTGCACTTAAGGAGGAGGGGATCCACACGGTGATCGACACCAATGGTAGTGTGCTGAATGACAGTGCCAAGGAGGTGCTGAAGATGACCGATATGGTCTTGCTCGATGTGAAGGCGGTCCACCCGGAGAAGCACCGTGTGATCACCGAGCGCCACAACGAGAGGGTTAAGGACTTCGCAGACTATCTCGAGGAGCAGGGGATCCCGATGAGGCTTCGCTGCGTGATGATCCCTGGGCAGAACGATACCGCGGAGGACATACGTCTCATCGGAGAGCGCTATGCGGGCTATGCCAACCTGGATAGGGTGGAGGTGTTGCCCTACCATACCTTTGGAGTTCATAAGTACAAGGAGCTGGGTCTGCCGTACAAGCTAGAGGGCGTCGAGGAGCACACCCGAGAGGAGGTGGAGCGACTGGCGGTGGAGTTTGAGAAATACTTCACAAAGGTCTGGGTGCAAGGCAGATAGGAGGGTGTTGCAAAATTAGCTTTTTTAGCTATCTTTGCAATATCAGATTGCGGTAGTAGCTCAGTTGGTAGAGCATTGGCTTCCCAAGCCAAAGGTCACGGGTTCGAACCCCGCCTACCGCTCCTTTTGGAGAGTGGATGACTGTGAGAGGGGTGTCACGGCTATCTGCTCTCCTCTTGCGTATTTGAGATAGGTGTGAGTCTCTATTTGTGGTACTGAAACGAAAAGTGTAAGTTTGTATACGACTAAGAGTGCCATTTTCAGTACAATGGCAGTAAAATAGGGGGTAGAGGGAACGAACATAAATAGAGCAACGATAGCATGTCATATAACGACGAAACACCGTCAACACATTTCAAGAGAACAGAGATCAAGGCAGAGGGGTGTACCAACTGTATGCGTCGGCACCTCAATACCTTTGACTACCTACTCGACCTCCCCGTGACTTGGGAGGAGGAGCAGTACGTAGAGGTGCAGTTTAAGCACACCCGAAAGGGGTATTACCTCAATCTCGACCATATACCGCTCCGCAAGGGAGATATGGTGGCGGTCGAGGCTTATCCCGGGCACGATATCGGTGAGGTGACGCTCACCGGGAAGCTGGTGCAAAGGCAGATGAAGAAGCTACGCGAGCGGCAGTTTCATAAGCGCAATCAAGAGCAAGAGCCACCCCTGAAGGTGTACCGCCTCGCTACCGATGCTGACATGTCGCGATATCGTGAGATGAAGGCAATGGAGCAGAGTGTCATGATCCAGAGTCGTCAGATCGCGAGAGGACTAGGACTGGAGATGAAGATCAGCGATGTGGAGTATCAGGGCGATGGACAAAAGGCGATTTTTTACTATATAGCCGATGGGAGGGTCGACTTTCGTCAGCTGATCAAGGAGTTGGCTAGGGCATTTCGCATACGCGTAGAGATGCGACAGATAGGCGTGAGACAGGAGGCCGGTAGGATCGGAGGTATAGGACCGTGTGGCAGACATCTATGCTGTGCAGGGTGGATGACCAACTTCGTCTCCGTCGGCACCCAAGCGGCTCGACTTCAAGACTTCTCCATGAATCCGCAGAAGCTCGCAGGTCAGTGCGGTAAGCTCAAGTGCTGCATCAACTTTGAGGTCGATACCTATTGCGAAGCGAGACAGAAGCTACCCGCTCGTGATATTCGGCTTGAGACTGAGGTGGGTACGCATAAGCAGATCAAGGCAGATATACTCTCGGGCGACGTCACTTATGTATTGCAGGGCAGGCAGAAGTACGAACAAGCCGAGCCCGTGACTATATCTAGCGAGAGGGCGTATGCCATCATCCGAGCAAATGAGGAGGGAGTGAAGCCATACAGCCTTACGCATGATGAGGAGACCTTTCATGCAGAGGCCTCTCGCAGTAAGTCAAAGGACATACTAGAGACTTCCAGTCTCACCCGCTTCGATACTGAGGAGAAGAAGAAATCGAACGGCCGTAGGAGGCGCCGCCGAAAGGAGAAGCCACAGCAAGAGGAGACCCGTATGGCGAGCAATCGGACTAAGACGAATGAGGAGCGCCGAGTGCATAGCAGCCGAAACAGACGTCGACGTCGCTCACCCGGTAGAGGCAGGGAAGGTGAGCCGAATACCCGAAGTCGTGGTGATGAGTGATGTGCTCTTCGTGGCATACACGTGCGAAGTGGGGGAGCGTGGTCATGCATCTCGCCCTCCCCTTACTGCTACTTGCGAGTAGCTGTAGTTGCGGCCGAGAGAAGCTGCCAGATCAAGTGTATGGCCACTTTATCCCCATCCCCGACACCTCTTGGCAGCGTGGAGAGGAGTACTTCTTTGCAGTGCTGGTGGAGGAGCCTTCGGAAGAATACCGTGTCATGGGTGTAATGCGGACAAACCCGCATTACAAGCTAAATAGCATCGGAGTAGGAGTCCTGCGAGAGTCCCCCTCACGTCAGTTTGATCGCCAAGTGATACAAGTGCCGACTAAGAAAGAAGATCAGCTCCCCTATGGTGGATATAACCTTTGGATGAGAGAGTTCTTAGTGGAGGAGGGGAAGGTTTTTGATGAGAAGGGAGTTTATACTTACAGCTTTCAGCAACTCATGACAGACGAGGAGATACACGGTGTCGTGGAGATTGGACTTATCATTGAGCGTAAGTAGAGATCGAACTAGGGGCTATGGATAGTGTTGTCTTTCGTCAGAGTGCTAAGGGTACAGTGGTGACGCTCATCGGAGCAATGATCGGCTTCATCACCACCTTTTTTCTTGTGACGCTGTATCTAACCCCTGAGGAGCTTGGGCTCACAAGGGTGCTGGTAGAGGTAGCGACACTGATCGGAGGTCTAGCTCTGCTCGCGTCACAGTCGTCCATCGTTAGGTATTACCCCCATTTCAAGACGGAAGATGGTGCAGATAAGGGCTTTCTGAAGTGGGTCTTGATGATCCCTGCCTTGGGCTTCATCTTATTCACAGTGCTATATTTCTTGCTCCGAGAGCCACTTGTCCGATACTTTTCAGCCAGCGACGCGAGCGGTCTCTTCGACTCATACTTCTACCTAGTAGTACCTCTGATGGCTTTTATCATGTACTTGACCACTTTTGAGGTGTATGCCTCTGTGAAGCAACGTGTAGCAATGCCAAAGCTAATACGCGAAGTGGTGCTGCGCTTACTGCTACTTGGGAGTTACCTCACATACGGTCTCACGCACCTCTCCTTTCGTAGCTTCGTCTGGCTCTTTGTGCTAAGCTATGGGCTTTGTGTGCTACTCGACCTGCTCTATGTTACGAAGATAAACCCCACCGGATTGCGTGCCAGGATAGCGCCAGTATCAAGGGAGATCAAGCAAGACTTCACCAAGTATACCCTCTTCACGGTACTCTCTGCCCTCGGAGGTACGATCGTCACCCGCTTAGACCTCTTTATGGTCTCTAGTCAAATGGGCTTTATGTACGGCGGTATCTACACCATAGCATTTTTTATCATCGCAATCATCGAGATGCCAGCGCGCTCTCTGATGAGCATGAGTTCACCCTATGTCTCAGCCGCCCTGTATGAGGAAGACCGCGAGCATGTAGCACAGATCTACAGGCGTGTATCTCACCATCAGCTACTAGCCGCTATGATCCTCTTCTTGCTTATATGGACCAATATCGATACCCTCTTCGCCATCATCCCTAATAGCGAGGTCTACGTACAAGGCAAGTGGGTAGTCTTTGTCCTCGGACTGGCAAGGATGGTCGACCTCACCTTCAACTTCGGCAATACGATCCTCCGCTTCTCGAAGTACTACCCTTGGACCCTAGCCTACACTGTGATCGTCACGCTCCTCACGATTCTACTCAATTACTACCTCATCGGAGTCTGTGGTATGGAGGGAGCTGCCCTGAGCACACTCATCAGCTTTCTCATCAGCAACTCCTTCCAGCAGTACATCCTCACGCGCAAGCTAGGTGTCACTCCGATCGACAAGGAGCTGGGTCAGATATTTTGTATCTTGGGGCTATTATTGCTAGTAGAGTGGGGGATGCCGAAGAGCGGGCTCTATGCTCTAGATAGCCTCTGGCGCACCGCAGTGATGGTGTTAGTCGGGTGGTTGCTACTCCGGAGGCTGGAAGTCTATAAGGAGCTCCAGCGGGAAGTAAAAGCATATATCAGCAGTTTGAGATGAAAGACAAACAAGACCAGAAAAGCACAAATGTTGCGGAGAAAAAAGCACTCACTCTCGTACCTGCGGGATCGTTGGCTACGAGACTAAGGGTCATCTGTTCAGCGATCGATCAGGCAAATAAGGCCGAGAGAGATATTGATATCATTTGGCTGGTGAATGAGGACTTCCCCACACCATCCGACCGACTCTTCACCATCTCGCCTACCTATATCAATGAGGGTGTGACAGTTACGATTCGGCAGTCCAATTGGCGCGACACACTGATCAATACTCCGCCTAGTCGTAGAAACCTTTTCATCACTTGGCCCTTTATGGTATTTCGCTACCAGAGGTATTTCTCGCTCAGATCGAGAGAACTCCCCAAGGACTTCGACCTCAACTTCGAGCGCCTACTCGGGCGAAAGCGTGAGAGCATACTGATCTCCTCTGACGTGCCTATGGGACCCTCCTCCTCCAAGATGTACACAGCTCTGGAGGCTACAGTTGAAGTGAATAATGTGCTACGCTCTAGGATGTCCGGCTGGACAGGCAACGTGGTCGGCGTCCATATCAATAGAAACGTCCCTGAGGGTAACATCGACGACTGCCCGACAGAGCTATTCATCCGACGCATGCAAAAGATGATCGAGGAAGATCCCACCGTATGCTTCTTCATCACTACCAACTCCTCCGATGAAAAGGAGCGCCTAGCCACCCTCTTTCGCGAACGGGTCTTCATGACCTACAGTACACAGGAGCCCAACTCGCAAAAGGGGATCATAGAGGAGTTTGGCGAGCTACTTGCCCTCTCCCGCACTCGCAAGATCCTCAGCACCATGGCGAGCCCTAGTGCACAGGTAGCTGCAGAGATCGGAGACATCAGGCTCGAGACGCTCAGCGTCTTTACTCAGAATAGCATATATAGATAATATCCAAGTAGATATAAAATAAGTGGGGCAGTCTGATACTTCAGGCTGCCCCACTTTTATTTATCTATACTACAAGTGATTACTGAAACTTGTAGCGGTTGTCTTTCAATTGAGCCTTACCTATGACGGTAGGTATCAGCTGGCTACGCACATAGCCTCTCCGATTCGCCTCGAGCATCAGCTTGGTATCCTGCTCAGTGGGAACGGGCTGGCTGTCTACTCTCTCCTGTACTGTCGTGAGGTAGATAGCGTTGAGACCTCGTACTGCCTGTAGGGTATTGAGCGGAGCAAAGGCCGCTACTGCGTTGATAGCAGGCTCATAGCCGATCTCTGCAAGCCTTGAAGAGCTGTACTGTACATAGTTAAGAGTGTCTACGCTCTGATCTATGCTCTCAGCATAAGCCATCAGGTCGGTCGGAGCCTGGCTCTTCAGCTCGGCGTACATGCGATCCAGCTTTAGCTCGTTCTCCACAGTGGGTCTTATCTGGTCTGCCACAGCATCGAGAGGCATGTAGCCTGCAGGGATGATCTTATTGACCTTCATGATCACATACATACCCTCAGCCTCAGTGACGTCAGAGATGGCACCCGCCTTTTGCTTCATACCCCAGTGGATGAGCGGGCGACTGTTCATAATACCCTGTGCCAGATAAGGTTGGCTAGAGCTGACATGGATGTCATTCAGCACCTGGTATCCTGCATCGATCGCAGCAGTACCAAGGTCGCCATCCCTATTATCGGTGAGGAAGTTTGCCATCTCGGTGTATAGCTTGGTCTCAGTCTCCGTGCTAGGAGTCACCTGTCTATTGGCATAGGCAACCTTGTACTTCTTCACCGTCTCCCCGCGCTCCTCTACTAGGATCAAGTGCTCACCATACTTAGAGGTAAAGGCAAAGGGCACACCTACCTCTGCGTTGAAGAGAGCGTTAGAAAATGCTGCATCGATGTAGCGCGTAGCAGCCGACTCTGTGAGCCAGTCAAGATCGCCGCCACGTGGAGCAGAGTTCTGATCTAGAGAGTACTTAGAAGCAGCATCGGCAAAGTCACTTGGTGTAGCCTTGAGTGCAGTAAGCAAGCTGTCGGCATCGGGCTGACCCTCAAATGACCCAGCTGGAGCAAGCACGATGTGGCGCACCTTCACGTTACGAGGAGCCATCTTTGTCGCCATCAGCTTAGCTACAGAGTAGTTAGCAGGCTGCTCGATCACGCCACTCACGTCACCCACATTTGCCTCCTCGAGGAAGCTCAAGAACTCCTCTGGGAAGTACTGGTTATTAAAGTCGCTCATCTCCAAGAAGAGATCGATGTACGAAGCATCTGAGTATTCATCAAGGACCATGGCTGGAGCTTGACCATCAAGGAGCTCCTCACGAGCATCTACGATGTCCTGCTTTGCGCTGGCAAAGTCTGCCTCTGATGGGCGTATATTAGCATAGATGATGTCGACATTCATAGCATCATCGGTGCGGAAGCTCTCCTTGTGCTTGTCGTAGTACTTCTGGAGGTCCTGCTTCGTTGCCTCGACTGTCAGCTCAGGCACGTCCGAAGTGCTCTGTGCCACGTACAGGAGGTCAGCGGCAGTCGCGTCAGCCTTATTGGCATGTGCGACCTCGAGAGCATTGGCACCCATAGCACTGGCTACTAGAGACACGTACTTCTCAGACAGGCGGTAATCACGTACCGACTTCTCCGTACTCACCCACCAAGCACGCATCTGATCGATCTGTGCCTGCACCTCAGGAGGGTTGCTACCCTTGCTATTGATCTGCTTAAGGAAGTTAAGTAGCCCTATCTTGTCGAAGAAACCAGTCTCCGGATTGACAAACATCTGATTTTGCAAGATCACAGGAGAGATATGCTTGCCCTGGATCAGGTCGAAAGTCTCTGCTGGAGAGACCACGAAGCCCACCTTCTCAGCCTCCTCTTGTAGCACCTGCTCAGCTACCATGCTACTAAATATCTGATTACGCAGTAGATGTGTCTGTGCCTCATTACGGCTCTGCCCCGACGGATCCATCATGCGGTTCATCTCCTCGATCGAGCGCACGCGATCCTCGTAATCGTATATCTTGACATTCTTACCATTGACGGTAAAAGCATTCATCTCACGGTCACGCTTCACCGAAGCACAGCCGTTGAGGAAATCTCCAAAGAGAAATGCCATCAGTCCAAGCCCGATAATGATCACAAGGCACCCTGCCTTGTCTCTAATGTTCTCTAAAACTGCCATATTGTAATATTCGTTACAGGGGGAAACCGACCTCCTCCTCTCTTTTTTCGGAGTAAGGCTCCCGCTTAATTTGTCTGCGAAGTTAACAAGAAATTAGCAAACTATCAAAAAGTCTTTTATCTCTCACAGCCAAATACACATAATATATAGGAGTCTCCCACGTGTCTTGCGGACAGAGAAGAGTGGGGGATGCAAAGAAAACCCACACAAGTCCTTAATTTACCAAAAATCCCCTCCCCTACTCACATATCACACCCCTCCGAAGCTCCCAAAATCTAAGACCCGAACCTCGGTAAATTTTAGTTGGGAACTTAGAGTTGTCGAAGTTCGGAACTTCGATGCACCTAAGTTGGGAACTTAGAATTTTTAAGTTCGGGTGTCAGTTTTCTCTTGGATATCAGTTTGTCACCTTTTTGATCTTACTGGTTGGCAGAGCACTTTCGCTGTCGTAGGATATTTGTTGGGGGCGCCTATAAACACAGTTGGGTTGACATGATTTGCTGAAGTCAAGAGGTCAGGAGCACTCAAGGAACACAAGATTTTTAGTTAGATTTGTAGCTACCGAGATGTGAAAAGAGATGTAATGCTCCTATGTCCTAAATCAAAATTGGGATGTTATGCGAAGAAATTACTTGATCAATACCAAACCAGCCCGACTCATCGCTGAGTGGGAGAGGCAAGACGCTGTGCTCCTCGTGTGGCCGACAGAGTGGATGGACTGGCGTGACAATCTGGAGGAGGCTGTGGCATGCTATACGAGTGTGGCTAAGACACTCCTTAAGTATGTCCGAGTGATTATAGTGACTGATAAGCGGGAGCGAGTGTGGGAGCATTTGGAGGGGGAGTATGACCATGAACTGATCATTGTTCCAGACTTTTACCAAAATGACACGTGGGTACGAGACTATGGTCCCTTGAGCATCGAGTATAAGGAGGGTGGGGGAGCTCTCCTTGACTTCGGATTTAACGCTTGGGGGCTACAGTTTGCAGCTAATAACGACAACCGCTTTTGCTACAACCTTTTTGCCCATACTGATCTCTTCCAAGATATAGAGCCTTCTTACCGAAGTGAGCGTGATTATATCCTTGAGGGCGGTGCTATCGAGAGCAATGGCTCGGACGTGATCCTCTCGACTACGTCAGTGCTCTGTGAGCCTAATCGCAACCCTCTACGAAGTGAGTCGGAGCATCTTAGTGAGATTGCTGCCAGGATAGGCAATAAGCGTGTCTACTCTCTTGATATTGAGGCTATGGAGGGCGACGATACGCATGGTCACATCGATACGATTGCCCGCTTCGTGGATCCTCATACCATACTATACAACTATACAGCCGACGAGAGGGATGTCCACTATGGACGGCTTCGCCAGCTACGTGCCGAGCTCATAGAGCTGCAGGAGCGTGTGCCATCGATAGAGAAGCTCGTGCCCCTCCCACTGCCTAATCCCATTTTTAATAGCTACGGGGATCAGTTGCCCGCTACTTATGCCAACTTCCTAATGACCAACGATGCCGTTATCGTACCGATTTACGGTGATCCTGTGATGGATGAGGTGGCGCTGGGCATCATAGCTGATCACTGCCCTGGTAGGGTGGTGGAGGGTGTCGACTGCCGTGCATTGATCGAGCAGGGGGGCTCTCTTCACTGTGCCACGATGCAACTCCCGCAGGGCTATGTCAATCCTAAGTACTTTTATCTGAACAATATATGAAAATAGGACTCATACAACAGCACAATACAGAAGATGTAGCTGATAATAAGCGACGCCTTAAAGAGAAGATCTACTCAGTAGCAAAGCAAGGAGCGGAGCTAGTGGTGCTGCAAGAGATCCACAATACGCTCTACTTTTGCCAAGTTGAGGATGTGGAAAACTTTGACCATGGGGAGAAGATCCCTGGCGAGTCGACTCGCTATTATGGCGAGATGGCACGTGAGCTAGGCATTGTCTTGGTGATCTCTCTCTTTGAGAAGAGAGCTACTGGGCTTTACCACAATACCGCAGTTGTAATGGAGCGTGATGGTAGTATGGCTGGGGTGTACAGAAAGATGCACATACCTGACGACCCGGCGTACTACGAGAAGTTTTACTTTACCCCTGGAGACTTGGGCTTCGAGCCCATTGAGACTTCAGTGGGCAGGCTGGGGGTATTGGTTTGCTGGGATCAGTGGTATCCAGAGGCAGCGCGACTGATGGCTTTGGCTGGTGCTGAGATACTTATATATCCGACTGCCATAGGCTACGAGAGTAGTGATACCGCTGAGGAGCAGGAACGACAGCGAAATGCCTGGATGCTGGTACAGCGCGGGCATGCGGTGGCAAATGGTCTGCCGGTCGTTGCGGTGAATAGAGTGGGGTATGAGCCAGATCCGTCTAGGCAAACGGGTGGGGTGCAGTTTTGGGGCAGTTCTTTTGTTGCTGGCCCTCAGGGAGAAATGCTGGCTGAGCTACCACGAGACGAGGAGGCATGCGAGGTGATCGACGTGGATATGGAGCGGAGTGAGCAGATACGCCGCTGGTGGCCTTTTCTTCGTGATCGGAGGATCGACTATTACGGAGATCTAACCAAGAGATACAGAGATTGATGCTATTGGACTTATAGCAAGATTAAGAGTGTAATGATATGCTAGACATAGTGAAGAACGATAAGTGGTTGACCCCATTTAGCGAGATCATAGAGCAAAGACATGAATACATCCTTGATAAGGAGCAGCAACTAATAGCAGACCTAGAGGTAGGTACTCTCTCCGACTTTGCCACTGGGTATCTTTATTTCGGGCTACATAAGGAAGTCGAGGAGTGGGTGTTACGGGAGTGGGCTCCGAATGCCACTGCCATCTATCTACTGCACGAGCAAAATGGATTCTCCCCTCAGTCTGAGTACCGATTTGTACCGCAGGCTAATGGAGTATGGGAGTTGCGTCTCCCTAAGGATAATCTTAACCACGGAGATCACTACAAGCTCTTTATGGAGTGGGAGGGGGGCTCTGGTGAGCGAATACCCGCATGGGCGCGATATGTAGTGCAGGATCCTGAGACACATATCTTTACAGCTGTGGTGTGGGCACCAGAGGAGTCTTTTGCCTTTGAGCACATGGCTCCTGTACTCGGAGACCAGCCACTGCTGATCTACGAGGCACACGTGGGGATGGCGACAGAGGCGGAGAGCGTAGGCACTTATAAGGAGTTCAAAGAGAGGATCTTGCCAAAGGTCAAGGAGAAAGGATACAACGCTATTCAGCTTATGGCGATTATGGAGCATCCCTACTATGGCTCCTTTGGCTATCAAGTCTCCAGCTTATATGCACCCTCTTCTCGATTTGGGACGCCAGATGAGTTGAAAGAGCTGATTGACGAGGCTCATAGGCTAGGGATCCTTGTCATCATGGATCTAGTGCACTCTCATGCAGTGCGCAACGAAGTAGAGGGGATTGCTCGCTATGATGGGAGTTACACACAGTTTTTCCACGATGGTGACCGGATGATTCACCCGCAGTGGAACTCTATGTGCTTCGACTACGGTAAGAACGAGGTCATACACTTCTTGCTCTCTAACTGTAAGTACTGGCTGGAGGAGTTCAACTTCGATGGCTTTAGGTTTGACGGTGTCACCTCTATGCTCTACTACGACCATGGGCTGGAGAAGAACTACTGTACCTACAATGATTATTATGATGGTGGTCAAGATATTGACGCAATAACCTACCTGACCCTTGCTAATAAGGTGATCCATGAGGTGAGACCAGATGCCGTGACAATTGCAGAGGAGGTGAGTGGAATGCCTGGCTTGGCACTCGGTATTGAAGAGGGTGGTTATGGCTTTGACTATAGACTAGCCATGAATATCCCAGACTTCTGGATCAAGCTGATCAAGGAGCAACCCGATGAACTGTGGAAACCGGGCTCCATCTGGTGGGAGTGTACTAACCGACGTGCCGACGAGAAGACTATCAGCTACGCCGAGAGCCATGACCAGGCGCTTGTGGGTGATAAGACGATCATCTTTAGGCTGATAGACAAGGAGATGTACTGGCACATGAATAAGGATGACCACCATCCTGCCGTAGAGAGAGGTGTGGCGCTGCATAAGATGATACGCCTTGTGACGCTAACTACTATGAATGGTGGCTACCTCAACTTTATGGGGAATGAATTTGGTCATCCTGAGTGGATTGACTTCCCACGTGAGGGCAATGGCTGGAGCTATAAGTATGCGCGTAGGCAATGGAGCCTAGAGGAGAATGGATTTCTCCGGTATGAGCAGTTGTCTGACTTTGACCAAGCAATGGTAGAGCATGTGCTCTCGCAGGATGACTACGCAAGCTCTGATTTAACGCAACTTTGGAGCCAGGAGGAGGATCAGGTGCTAGCCTATCAGCGTCAGGAGTACGTGTATGTATATAACTTTCATCCTACAGAGTCGCATGTAGATTATAAAATATTGGCACCTATCGGTGAGTATGAGCAAGTGCTCTCAACCGATGAAAAACGCTTCGGAGGATACGACTTAGTTGATCCTAAGGTGCATCACTTTACCAGCTGGGATGAGCACTTTACAGCTGATGGTAAGGGATGGCTAAGTCTTTACATCCCCTCTCGAACAGCAATGATACTTAAGAGAATAAGGAAGAATAGAAATGAATAAAGAGCAGAATATCATGACGTTATATCCACTGAAGTTTGACTTTGAGTATCAGCGTAAAATATGGGGTGGGGATAGGATATTTAAGTATAAAGGCGAAGAGTCGCCCAGTAGTGATATTGGCGAGACGTGGGAGATATCTCCAATGAAGGGGGAGGAGTCTACCATCGCTGAAGGATTTCTTAAGGGCAAGACCTTGACAGAGGTGGTCGATGCCTACGGTGCACGCCTACTTGGTCAGCATGTCTTTGATCGGTATGATGGGAAGTTCCCTCTGCTGATCAAGATGATTGATGCAAATGATGACCTCAGTGTGCAGGTGCACCCAGGTGATCAATATGCAAGTGAGCACCACAATGGCAGTTGGGGTAAGACTGAGATGTGGTATATCCTAGAGTGCGAGGAAGATGCTAAGATTTATGCAGGTTGGCGCAAGGAGACTAACCCTTCTCAGCTTAAGGAGATCGTGAAGACCGATGAGGTGATGGAGTACCTAGATGTCCATATAGCCGAGCCGGGCGATGTCTTTTTCCTTCCTGCGGGTAAGGTACACGCCATAGGTGCTGGGTGTCTGCTCCTTGAGATACAGCAAGCCAGTGATATTACCTATCGTCTCTTTGACTTTAACCGTACCGATGATAAGGGTAACAAGCGTGAACTGCATGTAGATCAGTCTGTTGCTGTAGTTAACTACGAAGTTAATAAGGAGGGGGCTCTGAGCTACGACCGTAAGGCGCAGGACCAGCCAGTCCTACTTGCTACCTCTCTCTACTTTCGTACTTCTAAATTGTCACTGACACGCTCATATCGTCAGGAACTTCCTGATCGTGACTCATTTACTGTCCTTTTTGTGGCGAATGGAACTGTAGAGCTAGAGACCTCGAGCGGTAAGATATCTGCTAGACAAGGTGAAACCCTGTTGATCCCGGCTGAACTTAGGTACTATGAGGTGTCTCCAGTCAATGGTGACGCCGTGGTGATTGAGAGCTTTGTTCCCTAACCGTACTAAAGTAATAAGTAGAGGTTACAGATTATGAAATATCTTCTCATATATAATCCTAATTCTGGCACTAAACGCGATAACGAGCGCCTTCTGCAAGGGGTAAAGGAACTAATCGAAAAGGAGGGGCATACTGCAGAACTGAGGGAAACTAAAGCGGAAGGGCATGCTACACGTATAGCACGTGAGGCTGTGAAGAGCGATGTGGACGTGATAGTTGCTGTAGGTGGTGATGGTACTGTCAATGAGATAGGGCATGCGCTCACAGGTTCGGACAAGGTCTTGGGCATCATTCCTAACGGTAGTGGTAATGGTTTAGCAAGGGAGCTTAGAATACCCATGAATGCCAAGGCTGCCACCAGTACGCTACTTCGCCATCATGTAACAACGATAGATACGTGTGAGGCTAACGGAGAGTGCTTCTTCGTTACCTGCGGAATCGGACTTGATGGCATGATCTCTGAGGAGTTCGCAGATAGCGACACAAGAGGTCCAGCCACGTATGTCAAGGAGACGGTTTCTCTGCTCCTTAACTATAAACCAAGCGATTACCTAATCACGATAGATGGTCGCGAGGTGACAGCTACAGCCTACCTTGTAGCTGTAGCAAATGCATCCCAATATGGCAATAATGCTTTTATTGCTCCTAATGCTAGCATGTCTGATGGCATGCTGGATGTCACGATCATGAAGCCTTTTTCTGAGATTGATGCTGCAAAGATCGCTCTCCAGCTATTTACTAAGGAGATCGATAAGAGCGACTATACCTCGATGTACAGAGGACGTGATATAGTGATTACCTCCTCACAACCAGTACCATACCATATTGATGGCGAACCAAAGAAAGCGGTAAGTCGTCTGGAGGTCAAGGTGCACTCTAAGAAGCTAAGAGTCATAGCTGGTAGTGATGAAGATCGGGATAAGAATATCGTGGAGCTGTTTCAGAGCATCATTGGAGCCCGTTGATCGTTGCTATGAATATCCGGAGTGCAGAGTTCTTTAAGAGCAGTACAAAGCTGGCTGAATGTCCCAAGAGCGACAGGATGGAGTTTGCCTTTATCGGTCGCTCAAACGTAGGGAAGTCCTCTCTGATCAATGCATTGACATCTCATAAGGGGCTAGCTAAGACCTCCCAAGTACCAGGTAAAACCCAGCTGATCAACCACTTCATTGTGAATGACAGCTTTTTTATCGTTGACCTGCCTGGCTATGGCTACGCCAAGGTCTCGAAGGCTGTGCGAGCCAAGTTTGAGAGGATGATATGGGAGTACATCACAGAGAGAGAGCAGATGGTCAATCTCTTTGTCTTGATAGACCTGAGGCACAAGCCAATGCAAGTCGATCTTGACTTTATCCATCAGCTAGGGATGGAGGGGATCCCATTCTCTATCGTCTTCACTAAGGCTGATAAGGTGAAACAGAATGAGCGTCAGAAGAATATCAGTACCTACAAGAGTGAATTGCTCAAGACATGGGAGATACTGCCACCCATCTTTGTAACTTCAGCGGAGACTCAAGAGGGGTGCTCCGAACTCCTCGACTACATTGAGGAGATTCTGAGTGCGAATCTTGACCAAGTGCAGTATCGAAGTGGCATTGACTAGCGATACTTGTTCCTCTACTCTTTGCTGTACTTGTAAGAAAGACTATAGAGAACTACCGGAACCACTTGTGTCGCTGTCGAAATAGCGATCATCAGAGGGATGGAGTAGTCGTACAACGCTCCTAGCAACCAACTACCTAAAAACCAACTGATGCCGAAGAAGAACTCAAAGAAACCATAACCTGTGGCTCGGCTGTTCTTAGGTATCAACTCAGCGACAACTGCCTTGAGTATAGACTCTTGGGCACCTAGCCCGGCTCCCCAGCAGAAGATACCAATGTAGAGCGCAACATTGGAGTGCAACCCAAATATGAAGATGGGGAAGAGGGCTGACACAGCTGATGCTAAGATCAGTGCTTGCTTGGGCTTTCGATCGAAGTAAAGTCCAAATAAGAACGCTGCCACACCGTCTACCAACATAGCTCCGGAGTATAGCAGAGGAAGAAATGTATCAGGTACAGCTCCTAGATTGGCGGTGTGTAGTGTGACGATGGGGAAGTCGATAAATCCGAATGCTACAAATGAGATAGCAAGGATGTAGTATACAAAGCCCTTATTCCACTTAAAGGCTTGGGGCTCTTCCTCCTTTTCAACCTCAAAGTCTTCGGGGTGGGGGAACTTCCGCCATGCAATGTATAGTACAACCATCGTGAGCACTGCAGGGATCAGCAATATCGAGTATGCTGATCTAAACATATCGAAACTCGAGAGATCGGTCCTGGCACTCATGGTGAAGAAAAGTACCAAAGGACCGAGGAATGCACCCAGTTGATCGATCACTTCGAGTATAGCGAACCCCTTGCCCGTTCCTATTTGTGTGACGCTAAAGGATACAAGTGTGTTCTTGCTTGGTTTCTTGATCGCCTTGCCGAAGCGTTCTATAATGATGAGCGCACATGCCCATATCCATCCATCTTCGTGCACCAATGCCAGTGCTGGCACAGCAAATAGATCTACGAAATATCCTACAAAGATGAAGAGCCAGTACTGGCGTGTCTTGTCGGTGATGCGACCAAAGAGCAGTCGCATACCATACCCGATAAATTCTCCTAAGCCAGTCACTAAGCCTATAGTAGCGGCAGAGACTCCTAGAAGAGATAGGAACTTACCATTGATCGAGGTGGCTCCCTCATGAGTTAAATCTGAGAGCAAGCTGGTCAGGCTCATCAATAGGATGAAGAAGAGAGCCCGCTTTGCTACATGATTTTGTTTCCTGCGTTCCATAACATTACAAAAGTGCCATTTTATATATCATACGGACAAGTAATGTGCTACTATTGAGTTCTATACCCCTCATGAAGCGAACAAATCAGACAACGATAAGAGAATATGCAAATTCAAATATTTTAGGTAAATTGCACCGCGAGTTCGAATTTATGAAAAAAGCGCATAGATGACCTATACGCTTTCAGAGGCACCTCTGTTGAGCCGAAGACGAGACTCGAACTCGTGACCTACGCGTTACGAATGCGTTGCTCTACCGACTGAGCTACTTCGGCGTTTAGTAGTTACATACTACTAAGTGGGGACAAAGGTAGCTAAAATATACGGATTCGCAAGCAAAGTAGTGATACACTTAATAACCACAATCTATGAATATTAGAGCAATCTATCATGTGATCTTGTTGCAGTTACTGACTCTGTCAATGCTCGGGTGCGATCCAAAGCGAGATACTCCGGCAACTGTACAAGAAATAACACTTTCCAAACAGGAGGTGAGTTTTGCTAACACCAAAGCAAGTGCAACTATCAGTGTCAATGCAGGTGGAGCCAAGTGGGAAGCTCGAGTTAACTCAGACGGCAAGGAGTGGCTCTCTGTCAAGGGAGTTGACAATTCTTTGAAACTCTCAGTGATTGAGAACACAGGAGAGGACTCTAGAAGTACGACAGTCGTTGTAAGCGCTCCAGGAGCTTCTGCCCAGCTCAAGGTGACTCAGCTAGGTTCTAAGCCGGTACTTCACATTGTGGAGCACAGCAAGGAAGCGCCAACATCAGGCGGTAGCATGACCTTCTCGGTTACTAGTAATGTTGAGTACAAGGTCATCATCCCTTTGGATGCAAGCTCGTGGATACACAGCGACAATGCAGAGCTACGCGCAGCTGGGACGGTCGTAGATGAGTGGGAGCTTGAGATAAAGCCCAATACATCAACCGCTGATAGAAGTGCTACTATCAAGGTAGAGGAGGTCGGAGGTGGGCTGCTGGAAGAGCTAGAAATCACCCAACCATGCTATACCGAGTACCCCAGTGACCTAAAAGATGTGCTGCAAGATGACTTCAAGCTGATAGTGACATCTGCCAAAGCGTCTTCATGGCAACCTGGTGAGGAGATAGAAAAGAGCTACGATGGCGATTACGAGACGATTTATCACTCCAAATGGCAAAACCAAGGCAGTGGGTACTGGCCTATCGTACTTGAGTACTTCCTTAAGGACACTCCTGATGTCGACTATATTATTTATCACCCGAGGAAGAGTGGTAATGACAATGGCAACTTCAAGGAGATAGAGCTCTATGTCAGCACAGAGAGTCATCCAGAGTATGTCTTAGTTCTGAAGAAGGACTGTGGCGGTACCAAAAGGCCTACTAAGCTGATCTTCGATGAACCCATCAAGGGGGTTAAGAGCTTTAAGTTTGTTGTCAAGAGCGGAGCCGGGGATCACATTGGGTTCGCTGCTTGCTCCGAGATGGAGTTTTATAGGAAAAACAGTGACAATGGTGATCCTCTCACACTTTTCACAGATGCCACCTGTAGCGAATTGAAACCAGGTGTTACAGAAGAGGAGATCAACAAGGTCCCCAATCCTCTCTATCAGAGCATTGCGGCCTTTATGCTCAAGGATAAGTATCCTCGGGAATTCCGCATACAGGACTACAAGGCTTGGCCTCATCCTAGCCAGTGGGCTAGAGAGTGCAAAACATGGGAGCAGAATATACTCGACAATCCAACCGGCATAGTAGCGCGCAAAGGGCAAGACTTAGTCGTATTTGTCGGTGATACAGGTGGGCATGACCTATCTCTACGAGTTATCAACTTCGACAAGCCAGGAGGTGATGGCTTCAATGACTACTCTGAGTATCCTATTACTCAAGGTGTCAATAAGATCATTCCCGACAAGGATGGACTGGTGTACGTGATGTATCATACCGCATCCTATGAGACCGCACCTAAGGTAAGGATCCATCTGGCTACAGGAGATGTCAATGGCTACTTTGATAGCGAGAAGCATGAGACACGGGAGGAGTGGAACCGTTTGTTGGATGGCGCCACTTATAAGTTCTTTGATGTTCTAGGCAAGTATGCTCATATCACGTTCCCCACAGACGGTTTCCGACGATTTACAAGGTCTGAAGGGCCGGAGCTGATAGGTCAATACGACGAGATGATCCAGCTGATGACTGATTTTATGGGACTAAAGAAGTACAACCGTCCAAAGATCAATCGGAGCTACTTCCATGCCGTATACACTAGCTATATGTATGCCTCCCCCTACCACACAGCATACAACTGTTCAGAGGATGGAGTGGTCAAGGCGATGTGTTCTAGGCAACAGTTCAGACAAGGCCCGTGGGGACATTCGCATGAGACTGGACACACCTTCCAGCATCGTCCCGGTTTTACATGGATGGGAATGACGGAAGTGACTAATAACCTAATGGCAAACCTAATCAATGTAAAGTTTGGTGCTGGTAGCCGATTGCAAAATGAAAGTCGCTATGAAGCTGCCTATGGTCACTTCTTTGTGGACTACTCAGGTATTAAGTCATCATCTTGGAGCCCACGTGCCTACATAAACTCTCAGGAGGTGTATGATATTGTTTTCGAGAAGTTAGTACCCCTCTGGCAGTTGTATCTGTACTATACTGAGGTCCTTGGTATGGATGATTTTTACCCCGATATCTACGAGGCGATCCGGGTTAATAATGACCCACAGGGAGACGCACGATGCCAGCTGGAGTTTACGCGCCTTGCAAGTGAGATTGCCGGCGAGGACCTAAGAGAGTTTTTCACAGCATGGAATTTCTACACTCCTTTTGTGGGAGAGGCTGAGGACTATGCTAGGCGTATGGTTGACCTCAACCAGCAGCTGATAGATCAGTATCTTCAGGAGATTGGCTCAATGAATCTCCCCGCTCCAGCTGCAGCCATCCAGTACATTACGGATAATAATGTAGAAATATACAAGAAGCGCACCCCCGTGTCTGCTGGTACCTACTCAGTGAGTGGAAGCAAGATTACTATCTCAGGATGCCAAAATGCAGTAGCCTATGAGGCGGTGCTGGACGGTAAAGTAATAGCTGTGGTCTCCAGCGGTGATATAAAGCTGCCGGACGAAGCTATCAAAAACCTATCAAGTATTACTGTGAATGCCATCTCCTTTGACGGTCAGCGAGTTGCGCTAGCTAGAAGGTAGTTGCTTTTGAAGATATAAATACACGAGAGCCCGCTAGACCGATGTCTAGCGGGCTCTCTATTCTTTTTGATTTCCGTTACTCCTCTTTAGTAAGTGTAGGTAAGAGTCACGAGCATCTTGTGGTTGGTGGTTGTGAGGTCACCACCTATTGAGCTCAGTTCTTTCACGTCATACTCCGGTACCCTCTTATTGTCCTGAATGTTCTCAGCAACAATGAGTTTGCCGGTATCCCCTGAGAATGGGTATGTTCTCTCCGTGCGTACACCATGTACATACGCTAGATCTAGTGTCAGTGCTGGAGTGATGTTGTACCCCAAACCAGCTGAGATCGTCTGGTAACTGCGAGGTAGCACGAAGTCTACAATATAACCAGAGGGTACTGCATTGTAGGTAAGCCCGTCGCTAGGCTCAGATCTGAGTTGCTCAGCCTTCATAGGGTTGCCAGTATAGCTATACCCACCGCGGAAAGTCAGTGCACGATTAAAGCGCATCTCCACACCAAGCCTGTGGGTCATCTCTGCCCCATAGTCCTCCTTGATGAAGTCGCTCTCCGTGAGCTTTTCGGTAGAGTTGTTGTAGTACAAGTTGGAGTGCCCAAGGTTTCTGTACTGGAAGTCATAAGAGACAAAGCCCAGAGGTCCGAAAAATGCCATTGCACTGAGTGTCAGCTCTCCAGGCATAGTCATACCGTAGCCACTTTCGTACTCATCCGTATTGTAGGTGGTGACCTTGTCGCCCTCTCCAAAGGCATCGTTATAGCTCGATGCTGAGGCAGAGTAGGTCTCCCTAAAGGTAGCAAGCTGCGGTAGTGTATAGGAGACGCCCACTCGCCCGTAGTCACCTAGTGCTACCAATGCTCCGAGGTTGACCCCAAGGCTGGTACCAGTGACGTCAAGATAGGTACCATACTCTAGGTAACTATTGTAGTCGCTATTATTGTAATGGTCCTGAAAGTCCTCACGATAGTTCGCAGCACGGTTGTAGTTGTGGTTGGTGACGCGAAGTGTACCACCGAAGTAAAACCTATCTAGATATCCCATCCCGACTGTAAAGTCATAGCTGCTCTTATAGCCAGACTCTGCAACCTTTAGGTTGGAGGCAAGAGGCAAAAAGAGGTGAACCATACCATCCTGAGGGTCAGTGCCTGCCAGCGTGGCAGAAAACATACTGCGGTAGCGATCCTCGGCCCCCACAGGTACCACACTAGCTGCTTCGGTGTATGCCTCGATGAATGCTGCATCTCTGGCGATGTCAACAATCGGAGAGATGTTCTTTGTACTATTAGGCATACCAAAGAGATTGGCTTGGAATGCCATATAGTCGCTCAGCCCATACTCTGGGAGTGAAGTAATCAGCTCATAACTCCTTGTGTAGGAGTGATCTCGATTGTATGAGATACCCCAATTGACATTGAAGTCTCGTCTGCTACTCCTAGGGACCACGGGTGAAAATACGGAGAAGTTGCCTGAGGTTGTCACCCAGTTGTTCTTCTCTGTAAAGACCTCTCCACTATTAAGCCCGGTCCACTCTGTAGTGCTATTAGAGGGGGATACCTCGAGCGTGCCCGAAAGGGTGTGCTGTAGGTAAAGCCCTATCCCTGCAGGATTGACATGAACAGCCGTGGGGTCCGCGCCTACAGCGCCTACAGCTCCACCAAGCCCCTGCGCTCTCGCAGTACCACTGATGCTTTTGATATTATTTCGATACGCATCTGATGGTGCCTGTGCTGCCACCTCTATGGCTCCTACACTCCCCGCTAGGAGGAGTGTAAGGGCGACAAGTGAGTTGTATATTCTTTTCATGATGATGATTCCTTGCTAGTTATCTCTTATCTAGTACGACGAGAAGATCCCGAACTCCTGCTATTAGAGCCACCTCCGCCCGAATTAGAGCGTGAAGGTGCTGAATAGCTACCACCGCTATTAGAGCGAGTCGTACTCGGAGAAGTCCAAGAGCGGCTTCTATTGGTATTACTGCTCTGTCCACGATCCCAACGGCGTGAGCTATTGGTTGTAGTTCGATTGTTATTATTCGTACTTCTGGTCGTTGATCCACGATCGTAATAGCCATTTGACCTAGTATTGGCATTGCGGGTCTGTATACCCTGACCTAGCGCTCTGCCATACTCGCTGCTCTGTGGGCTCCTATCGTAGTACCCGCCAGCGCTACGTCCGTAGGTAGAGTAGGTGCGACGGTTAGCGTTATAATTCGGGCTTCCGCCACCCCAGTTGCCACCCCAGTAGCCGTCGTAATAGCCATGCCAATATCCATGGTTGTATCCGTAGTGTCCGCCATACCAAGGTGAGTAGGTCCAGCCCCAACCCCAGTGGTGATGAGGTCTGTGCCAGCGCCAAGCTGATGGGTAGTACCATGGGTCATACCAAGGATCGTACCAGGGATAGCTCCATGAATAGAAATGTCTGTACCAAGGACGGTAGTATGACCATCTATCCCAGCCCCAGTAAGGACCGACGTTGATGGAGATGTTAACCCCTCTATCCCAGTCCCTACCATAGTAGGAGTCTGACCAATAGTCATACTGCATATCATCAAGGATGTACACGCGGTCTACATCTCTCAGGACTACTACATTATCGTTGTCGCTGCTAAAGCGGCGTATCCTCTGGCTGTACTTGCCCCCTTGCCCCTTACGAGCGTCACCACGACTGCCATCCAGACGATCAAGGTTGCGCTCCATCTCTTCGGAGGAGAGCTCACTTGGGCGCCTATTGTACCAGTCGCTTACGTTGTTTTCATACTCCTCTTGAGCCCTGAGACGCTCCTCTTCCCTTTGCTTATCTTCGGCATCGCGCTGAGCCCTCTGAGCTGCTCTCACCTTTTCTAGCTCAGCTCTCTTTTTATCCTCCTCCTTGCGAAGCTCTCGAGCCTTCGAAGGAGTAATATAGGCAGCATCCTGTGCAGACCCCACCACTGGCGATACCAGCAGTGCTGCTAATGTCATAACTAAGATCTTCCTTCTCATTTTCATAGTATCTCCTCCTTGTATGTATAAAATATTCCCTGTGTCTTAAACCTTCTACGATCCCGTCAGTATGTCTGATTCGAGTCTCTCTACTAGTGCTTCTCTACCGCAAGATACTAATAAAATCTAGCCCAGCTATTGCTTTTACTAGTTTTTAGATTCTTACTTCCTACTTCTTGGATGAAATATTATATAGTACGTTTAATCATCACTTAGGATTAGGAAACGATTTGCCACTCTCTGGGATCTAGACAAAAGTAAATATTGTGTAAAATGGCACCTTTATAGTATCAGAAAGCAACTCCTTTGGTAGTTTGGAGAGTTTTTAACTGGCTAATGTTTACTCTTCTCTTCCCAACTTTAATGGTGCGGGCTCTGAGGAAATGAAAAGTCAACCTCCGAACTCAGAAAATTTAAGTTGGGAACTTAGATGTGTCGAAGTTCCCAACTTAGATGCATCTAAGTTCCGGTCTCCGATAAAACGAAGTTCGGAACTTAATTTTACTTAGATATGAAGTGCGATATTTATAAGTTGGCTCTTCCTCCTTTTTGATACTCCACTTGAATGACAAAGTAGTGGGAGCGTGCAATAATTGAGGACAGGGCTTTGCGTGTGATCCGCTTGGGGTCATCATCGCCTCATCTACACGTGATATGTTGCTCTCCCCATCTAGCTTGCGCTGTTGCTGAATCCCCTTCCATAAGAGATACTGAAGCTCTCTACCTGAAGGGGTAAACCCTAACGTTTTCTATTTGCTCTTGTACGTTAGAGGGTAGGGTAGAGTATAGCCCAGCGGTATAGCTATCCCAGTTGTTCTCTCCCAGGACACCTCTAAATCCTTTATTCTTTACGACTTCATGTACTATCGTCCTGTTGACATCTATTGGGCTCGTAGCTCTGTTTATATTGATGATGACCTCATCACTAGTATCATTATACCTATTAGACCTCCTATAGTCATCCTTTGAACTCTCAGGCGCTCTTTCAAATCGAATATCTACTCCTAGTCGCGAAGCAGTCTCGTTAGCTGTTTTAATAATCCGCTCTTCTCTAAGTATGGGGTTATGTACTTTTCTAAATAGGATCTCGCTATTATCACTGAGATCAAGACCTGACTTGCTATAGTGCAACTCATCTACATCTGTATTAAAGACGTTGTTCTCCTCAGTTTCCTCCTCCGCCACTCGTTCGGAATATGAGAAAAGATCACCACTGATCCGTTTCCCATCTTTGTACTCGATGCTTGGTTTGGGATTATCGAATTCTTTTACTACTTTTGTTGCGAGTCCTAAATCCAAATACTCCACCTCGGCGAGATTGATTCGCCGTTGGTTTATTTGGTTTAGGACTTTTTCCTTGTCTAGATATAGAGCTTTGTCCTGCGTGATCCAGTTCAGCCACTCTGCCGTGTCTTTCGGGAAAAGTCCTCGTATAGAGTTAACAGTTATTCCACTGCTCTCCCTATTAAAATGTATTCCAACTAGAAGATTCTTTCCTCCACTCTTTATACTTACTATGATATTCTGAGCTTTGTCTTTGTCCCCATATTTGAATACAGCCAACGGATTTGACAGCGCTATCGGTAGATCTTTTATATCAGATATACTATAGATATGGCTTTTCTTGCTCGATTTCTCTAGAAATTTACTAGCCTTTAGTTCAATCGGCAGATTAGGTATACCAGTACTTAATAGGATCTTGCTTGGCATACCCAGCTGATAGACGTGTCCAGCTTCCTGCGTACCGTCTATCTGCTCCTGCAACTCCTTGTTAAATTGAGCATTGACTTTGTTTAGACCACGCCTAAATCTGATATTGTCATTGCTGTTTATAGCTTGTACAAAAGCTTCCTTACGTGTGTCCTCATCATTCTTGTCATACTCTATTACATTAAGTCCTATGTCAGAAAGATGTTTCTTTATATCCTCTGATGTATTGCTTGGAACTATTGCACTTTCAAATTCTTCTAATCCAACAGGTCGCTCGAACTTTGTTTCAAAGTAACCTACAGGATAATTATTCTTTACGGCATCTATAAACTCATTTATTGTATCTACTGCTTCTTTGCTTAGGTCTACATCATACTCTTTTGCCAAATATCTCTTTGGGTTATTTGTCCTCAGAGCTTCGATAAGAATATCGTCTGCAATAAAATTATCATCGCTTATTTCTTTTAGGACTTGTATAATCCTATCAGACCAGTATTCCTTAAATTCTTCATGTTCCTCTAATGTGCCTTGTAGCTTATGCTTTTGTTCTCTGATGTCATCCAGGCTGTACATTCTATTAGCAACAGTGGCGATAATCTTACCTATTCCACCCATAGAACCAGTACCATTTAACCCCTCTTTCCTCATAATACGTGAAGCGTTCTTTAAGGTGTTCGGAACCCACTTTTGATTGCCGTCCCTATCTGTGCCATTATAGAGGTACTCTTTTACTCCAAATTCTTTCTCTTTTTCTGACAACCACTTATTAAAGTCGGCATTTAGATTTTCTTCATCTACCTTCTTCATGGCTTCAAGCATAGTTTTATCAGGGTGAACCTTTCCATCCTTTTCTATGGCTTGAGAAATCTCTTTTATTACATTACTAAGGAGATTATTCGAAATACCGTATTTATTTATTTCGTCTATCTCTTTTTTATATGAGCCTATTCTTTGTTCATAATTTGGATCCGAAATTAGTTTCTCGAGCATGTCTCGATATGAATTTATGTATCTCTGAGTGAATTCTAAATCCTTTCCCTTTTTCTCAGCGATAAGCTCTATTGCTTTTTTGTGTTCTATGTCTGACATATCACTTAGACTTCTATTGTCTAAGTCTAAGTCCTTATATTTTCTTTTTACATCATCTGATATACCACTATCATAAACAGCCTCTTTGAAAGGTCTCTTGGTGTCTTTTAGATACCAGTAGGCTAATTCTCTTGAAGGACTACCATTTATATATCTATTCCACGCTTGATTTACCTTCTCTTTAAGCTCAACATCTTCTTGTTCATGAAATAATTTATCTAAGGCTTTGAGATATGATTCGTCTCCGTTACTCATCTCCCTCTTAACCTCTGGATAATTAGGTGTCCAAGCGTCAGCAGACCATGTTCCTGCGTTTTCTCCAGTATCGAGGTCAATTAGAGAGTATGGTGCTATCAATGATATTTCGCCATAGCCTTTGTGAGCACGCACATCACTATCGACGACAGCGAGACTTGGGTTGGCTAATCCACCGAGTGCAATAGCTTTCCTTAGCTTCTCCTCAGAAATGTTATGCACACCAACCAGTGTCCTATCCCCATTCCTAAAGCGAATATCATCATTGGTACTATCAAACGTGCCTACATTATCCGTGGCACTCTTTATTTGGTTGGGAGAGAAAGCAACGTATACATTAGATACTTCTCCATCACTATCGTCTGTCCAACTATCATTTATTTCATTAAATACAACACCATCGTAAATATTTTGATTGATGAGATTAGATACTACTTTCTGTGTGCTGTTTCCGTATTCACTCTGAATATCATCCCATTTGTTGCCTTCGGCATTTATGATTAGAGGTTCTTTAATAGACAAGTAACTATGTACTATCCTTTCGCCAGACGCATATCCGTCAGCGTTCATATAATCATCAGTAAAGAAAGATGCACCATTGAATGTATTAAAGTCGTAGTTTTGCGTTCCATGGTACACCACCATCGGCTCTCCATTCTCATCCACTACTTTTGAAGCGTCGGTTTTGAGAATTGAGAGGAGTTTTGTATCTTTGACGTGTGATAGGGGAGCTTCATTTTCAGCTTCTTGACTAAACCCTTGAGTTGTTATCAAGGAAAGTGAGTCAAGAAGCTTCTTTTTTTCTATACTACTTAGCTTGTGGTCGTAGTACTGATCGCCGTTGTTGCGTTCTGCAATAACCATTCTTGCAGTATAATCTACATCCCCTATTTTTAGACCACTTATGTAGTAGTGGTATGACTTCACATCTGGATTTTTCGACTTATCTTCATTATCCCACGTATCAATGTATATAGACTTTTCTATAATCTGTGGAATAGCCGCAATACTCTGAAGTTGCTCTTTGTCCTTATAGTCGTGATTAAGTACTTCTTGAATACCACTCTTTGTAAGAGCTATCTTAGCTCCAGTATCTTTGTTCGTATAAAAATCTCTTATCTTCTTACCATACTCTAAAGCATTTTTCTTGTATACCTTAATATCATCGTCAGGTTTTATCTCATCTCCTGTAATGATGGGGTCTTCGCTATTCCTAAGCTTCTCTATCCTTGCTACTTTCTCCCAGTCGCCAAACCATTCCTTAAAGGCTTTAGTGCGCACTTGTAGCCACTGCCTTTCGCTTAGATTTGTAGCCTTACCATTAGGTGCTTTCATAAACGTGCCATTAGCTACTGCACGCTCCTTGATATCATTAAGCTCACGTTCCTGACCAAGCCTAAATCGGGCTTCATCTTTGCTGTTACTCTCTTCTGTGTTAGCTCTACTCTCTAACATCCTAGCACTTTCAATAAGCACTCTATTAGCTAGTTTAGTAGCGCTCTGAGGATCTAGCTTGCTTTCTAAGCTAGTAAACACCTTCGCTAGTAGCTCGACAATCTTATCCCATAGCGTCCGTGCTCTTTGGTCTGTATCGAAGTTACCGTTTTCTGCAAGCTCTGCTATAAACTCCTCAACTCCTTCATATTTATTTCCATATCTATCTACCTCTGCTCTCTCCTCCTCACTCATCAGTTCGTAGACACTCTCAAGGAACCCATTGAGGTTTTCTTGACCTACCACTTCCCTTACGCCCTTATGTCCTATTACTTCATGAAGGTAGGTCTTCACAGCATCACTGATACTTTCAGTGTATGGCAGATATATATTTACCTCTCCTGTACGAGGATTCATCCAGCCCTTGACCTCAGCTCCTGCTTCTATTGCTTCAATAGCTTTTGTGTCGGCATCAGGATTGATAGTAGACGTGTCTTCGTGAATGTTTATGTTCACACCGTACTTATTAGCAAGCTTACGCAGTTCATTAGTAACTTCAGCTTTTAGCCTATTACTAGCTCTAAGCCTAATCTCTCTATTAGTATTATTAGCTTCTTCGGAGTTAATGTTTGGGTCATACCCTAGTTGATCTGCTCTATGCTCTGCAAGCTGAACGACCTGATTCGTTTTTTCAGTATTAGCTTCCTTTAGCTTCTGGAACGCCTCTGACTTGAACTTATTAGCTTGGAACCCGTCATTTTTAGTAGGCGCTTCATTAGAGAACATATCATTAGAGTACATGTTCTTCAGATACTCATTCTGTGCACTGACAAATCCCTTAAGATTGGTGTTTAGCTGATTACCACCATCTCGTATAGTAAGTGCTAGTATGGTGGTATTAAGAGGATACATAGCATTCATACCTTCGAACAGAGATGTAGACTTTAATAGCTCTACAATACCATCAGCTCTAATGCCTGCATCTCTAGCTACCTGACAGACACCTACCCTCACTTTGTCGAAAAGCTAGAGGGGCTTGAGGATAGGGAGTTCGTCAAATTTTACATCGAGCTTGTAAAAATCATCATGCCGAGAGCACAGGCGATAGCTATAGATGTTAACAATACCAATGTGGACAACCCATTACGCAAGCGACTAAGTGAGCTAACGAACCCAAGTGTTATCTTGCTGGCTGATCCCGACACCCACGCGGAATTTGCTGACTTCGAGGAAGAAGATTGAGCTAATCGCACAGAACAAGCTTTAATACTCCAACATCTACGTATGTAAGTGGTGGGGAGCTGTTTTTATGCTCGTTAATTCTCCAAATGCCGAGGGGTGGGGCAGATTTGCCCCAGGGGGTCAAAAAGTGGGGCAAATTGACCTATATCCAGCCAATTATAACCGATATGGGAAATCAAATAGCATGAGAAAGCCCGCTCATAGCCAATTAAATCGACTATAAGCGGGCTTTGCGTGTGATCCGCTTGGGGTTCGAACCCAAGACCCCATCCTTAAAAGGGATGTGCTCTACCTGCTGAGCTAGCGGATCCCATTCCTTACAGATAGCAATATCTTTTGGATATTGCTCTGCAAAGATACCATTTTTTATCCAACTGACCTAGTAAAGTCTCTAATCGAGAGCTTACTCTTTGAGTGTCAGCGAGTAGGTTATTTCTCTATTTCTTTTTTAAGATCGTCAGCTGCGTCCTCGATCTCTTCGGCAGCTTCCTCGACACCGTCCTTGATGTCCTCTCCTACTGCCTCGGCAGCCTCTTGTACCTTCTCCTGGGTAGTCTTCTCTCTTCCGCAGCTCTCGCATGAGCTAAGTGATAGTGCGCCAATGAATAATGCTGCAACTAGAAATACTCTCTTCTTCATGTCTTATTGTTTCTATTTATTTCCCCACCTCTTTGTTATTTTGGAAGCGGTGCCGGTAGGCTTGAGCATGCTTCACTAGTTATTGTTAACCTGTTGCAAATGTACAATAAAATTTTAATGATACTAATGCACTCCCCGATATAGTTCGAAGAGTGCATTAGTATATAGGTCTAGCTCACTTTGGTAGGGTGGCTAGTTGGTCTTGTACTTGTAGTTGTCAATCTTTGATAGCTCTTCGTTTGCTTTCTTGATTTTGGTCTTTAGATCCTCCTTGTACTGAGCATGCCGTTCTGCCAGTTGTGGGTCAGAGATGCTTAGCATCTGTACAGCTAGGAGTGCAGCATTGAGCGAAGCATTGATGCCGACTGTGGCTACAGGGATGCCCGGTGGCATCTGTACAATTGCAAGTAGTGCATCCATGCCATCTAGAGTGGCTTTGATGGGTACACCGATGACAGGTAGTGTGGTCATCGAGGCGATAACTCCGCAGAGGTGGGCTGCCATGCCTGCGGCAGCAATGATCACCTTTATGCCTCTTCCTGCTGCTTCTGTGGCGTACTTCGCCACCTCCTCGGGAGTGCGGTGGGCGGATAAAGCGTGTACCTCAAAGGGGACTTGCATCTCCTCTAGTAGGTCGAGTGCTTTTGTCATCACGGGTAGATCACTGGTGCTACCCATGATGACGCTGACTTGTGGAGTGTGCATCGTTACTCGTCTGTCTCTTACTTCTGGATCAGTTTTCTATACTCCTCTGCGGTCAGAAGCTCGGCTGTGTCTGCTGCGTCGATGAGTCTTGCCTTGATAATCCAGCCCTCGCCGTATGGGTCGCTATTGACTAGCTCTGGCTCGTCGTCTAGTGCTTCGTTGAGCTCTAGTACCTCGATGTCTACGGGGGTGATGAGGTCAGAAACGGTCTTGACAGCCTCGATCGAACCAAATGGCTCGCCACCTGTCACCTCCTCGCCCTCAGTGTCTACGTCTACATATACGATATCTCCAAGCTCGCTCTGTGCGAAGTCGGTGATGCCGATGGTCGCGTTGTCGCCTTCGATGAGTAGCCACTCGTGATCTTTGGTGTACTTAAGGTTTTCTGGGAAATTCATAAAACTAGTGTCTTTAAGTTGGTGTATATAATTATGTCTTGCCAATGCAAATCTATAATTCTTTTCGGAGTCTTGCAACAGGGATATTCAGCTGTTCGCGGTACTTTGCTACCGTCCTTCGAGCGATGCTGTACCCCATCTCTTTAAGCTTGCTACTCAGAGCATCGTCTGAGAGTGGTGCGGACTTGTCTTCGCTTCGGACTAGCTCTTGGAGTAGCTCTCTTACGTGTCTTGTAGAGACCTCCTCCCCATCTTCGCGTATCGTGCCTTCGGAGAAGAAGTGCTTCAGAGAGAAGGTGCCGAAGTCGGTCTGTACGTACTTGGTAGAGGTGACTCTGGAGATCGTGCTGATGTCATAGCCTACTCGGTCGGCGATGTCCTTGAGTATCATCGGGCGTAGATAGCGGATGTCTCCAGTGAGGAAGTAGTCTCTCTGGAAGTCTACTATCGCTATCATGGTCTCGATGAGTGTGTTATTGCGCTGGCGGATCATCTCTACAAACCAGCGCGCCTCTCCTATCTTTTCTTTCACAAAACGACCTGTAGCGCGCTCGTCGGTGGGTAGGGTGCGTAGGTCACCTGTATATTCGCTCATGCTCTTCTCGAACCCTCGACTGACTCGCACCTCAGGGATTCCTGCCGTATATAGGGTTACTTCAAGCTCTCCATCCACCTCTGTGACCCTAAAGTCCGGAATGATGGTCATGAAAGTATCCTCCAACTTGGTGCTGTAGTCCAATCCTGGAGAGGGGTTGAGTGAGCCTATCAGCTGCGTAGCATCGCGTAGCTCTTCCTCAGTAGCTCCGGTCGCTTCGATGAGCTGGTTGAACTGTTTTTTCGCAAAAGCATCGAAGTGGTTCTTTACCAGCCTCATAGCTAGCTGTACCGCAGGTGTCTCTTTTTTTCGCTCCAGTTGCAAGAAGAGGCTCTCCGAGAGTGATCGCGCTGCTACTCCCACTGGGTCTAAGGTCTGAATAGCCTTTATGACAACTTCCAGCTCCTTAGAACTTACTGTGATCCCCTGGAAGATGTAGAGGTCATCGACTAGGCTCTCAGATGGAACTCTCAAGTATCCATCTTCGTCGAGACTACCAATGACGAAAAGAGCGATCTGCTGTTGCGTCTTATCCAAGTTGGTAAGTAAGACTTGCTCACGTAGGTGCTCTTGCAGGGTTTGCTCCTCAGAAAAAGGGATCTCAACTCCGGGTGTCTTGTCTGCCCAGTAGCGACGTAGGACATTGTCAGGTACATCATCGATATCGGCATAATCGCCCATCTCGAGCTCTCCTTCTGTAAGTTTCTCAGTCGGCTCTTCGGGTATCTCATCAGCCTGAGGGTCATCATCGGATCCCTCTTCTAGCGCCGGATTTTGCTCTAGCTCCTGCTTGATGCGCTGAGCGAAGTCCCCGTAGGGCAGCTCTACCATCTGCATTAGTTGGATCTGTTGTGCAGAGAGTCGTTGCCCGAGCCTTTGTTTAAGCCTACCGCTATGTCCTATGTCGCCTCTCTCTGACATCCCTTACTTAATCTGCTCTATAACGGCTGCGAGCTTCTCTCCTATGCCTATTGTGTAGCCCTGAGATATGAAGATCACGCGGTTAAAGGTGTCTGCCACGACGACCAATGGCATATCTGGTCTTGCTGAAAGTTCGCAACCAGCGATGATCTTACCTTCGATTCCTTGTGTATCTCTACCCCATGTGGCTTGTGGCAAAAGCCCTATCAGCTCTGCCGGAGCTGTAGCTCCGTTTTGCATCAGTACCAGTGTGGGCACCGGCAGTTGATTGTCAGACGTAACTAACATCTGCATATCTCTTAGGATATGATCCGTAGGCTCGTGGTGCGGACGCCCAAGAACTAGGATGTAATATCCACGACCGGTAGTGCTGAGTATCGACTTCTCGACCTCGTTGTTGAGGTCAAAGTAAAGCGCCTCTGCATCAAGCTCTCCGATGACACTCAGCTTCTTGCTGTCTTGGTCGAAGGTCAGAGCCGCCTCAGAGCCACACTTGATCTTCTTCATGCTGAGCAACACTGTGCCATCAGCCAGTCTGTTGCCAGCAGAGATATAGTTCTTGTCGTATAGAAGTTTAGTGCCACTTACCTCGTTGTATGGAAGGTTGTACTCGAAGCCATAGGTCATCAGCTGTCCGCCCTCCGATACGTAGCCTACGGTGAAGTTGGACTCATACTTTGGTGTCTTGAGGTATCCAGACGGCTCATACTTAAGTCGAAGCTCACAGTCAGCCGAGATGACCTCCTCTTTGGTCTCTTTTAGGAAAGGCAAGATCTGATCTCTCCCTTGCTCGTCCTTGAAGACAACGACCCCGTTGGTGGCATCAAAATAGGCTGGGATGCGGGCTGTACGCAGCAGTCTTACGAGTGCTACTGTCAGGCTCCTGTGATCTCCCATGCGATACTTAAGCACTGTAGCAGGATTGAGCGCGATACTGCGAGGGTTGTAGGTGTCATCGAGGTGGAAACCTTCTAGGTACTGAGCTATCCGCGTAGCCCTCTCTTGCCTGGAGAGTGACTGGGTGTCATCCTCTGGTAGGATCTGAGTGAGAGCCACTTCGAGCTCTGGCTCACAAGGATAGAGATGCTCGAGCATCACGCGAGGAGAGATGATATTGGGGTCTTGCCACTCCTCGGAAGTTAGGTCTCTAGCAAGTGCTTGTTGTAACACCCTGAGATCCACATCGTGTAGGTCTTTCTCTCTCAGGGTCGCTAAGATACGTACCGCATTCTCAGCCTTTCCTTGCTCCTTTGCATCGAGTAGAAAAGACCTTATCTCCTTGTGATAGCCTCTGCTCTTTGGGAAGAGCTCTATCAGCACTTTTTGCAATCCATCACTGAGCTGGAGCTCTTTTGCCAGCTCTGCTGCTTGCTCTGTAGTGGGGAATGTAGCTGTATATGCAGTGCGAATGGCATTGTTCTCAGCCATACGAAGGTTGCACTCCTCCTCTTGCACAGGTGTGATCTCCTTATTAGGTGTTCGCTCCACAGGTGGCACAATGGTAAAGTGTTGCTCCTCAGGCATGTCGCCATAACTACCGAGGGTCAGCTCCATCTTACTGCCACCCTCCTTGATGCTTAGCTGACCAATCGCCATATTGTCTGGTGCGTCGCCTGCCACTACCATCACATCACCGAGCCCTAACTCTACGGATGCCTCACCAAGACGGTTGGTAGTACGGGTGACGGCAGGGTAGAGCTCAGCATAGTTGTAGATACGGAAGGTAACGGTTACTCCCTTTGCAGGTTCTCCCTCCTTGGTGAGTACTTTCACCAGAGCCTGACCCGTGGGTACATAGTTGGAGGTGACATTTAGCTCTGTCGAAGTTGGGTCTGCTCCTAGCCACTCCTCCTGACCTGAGTACTTCCCAAATGCCCTAGTATGTAGCATCATTGCCCGGAGCACGGGAGCGTCAAACCAGGCATTGTCGAGTACCGGTGCAGGCTCGCTAGCACCTAAATAGTGCCATGTGCCATCTACCCATGCCTCTACCCACGCATGATTATTATCGGTGTGAGCCCATCGAGGAGTATAGACTTGTCGAGCCGGAATGCCTACTGTGCGAAGTACAGCAGTGACAAAAGTGCTCTGCTCACCACAGCGTCCCAGCGCATTGCGTAGGGTAGCAAGTGGCGATGAGGTACGACCATCGCTTGGCTCGTAGGTGATGTGCTGGTGACTCCAGTGGTTCAGCTCCAAGACAGCCTCCTCCATCGTCATCCCTTGTACGAGGTCACGCAGTTCCTCGTAATACTGGACTCTAAAGTCATCTAGGATCTCATTATTCACACGCAGGGGTAGGACGAAGTGCCTATATTGGTCGGCAGGTATGCTTTTCCCCCACGGTAGCTCTTGACGTGCTTTGAGTGAAGCACGGACGTTCTCGAGATAAAACTCCGGTGTATGATCGAGCAGGTCGGAGGTATTGGAGTAGGCGTACAAAAAGGTAAGTGCTGCCATCTCCTCGTCAGTCACACTGGCTTTGTCCAACTCCTCCAGTGGAGATACTTCGATGCCTAGATCCTGTAGCTTCTGATCCAAGTCTTTCTGTGCCAGGGTCTTCACATCGTATGGAAAGAGATTTGCCTGACCATTGTTGTTGGATATGCAACCCGTGGTCACAAGTGAAAAGGATAGCGCTAAAAGGACGAACCAAAAGGATGATTTAGTCATAATACATTCTATTTCTCATGTGTAAGCAGTCGTACTCTTGAATATTTTCAAAGATACTATTTTCTACAGAGATCTAGCATCTCTCCGCTCTTTGAAGTTTGGAGAAACGTCCCCCGATAGTCATGCCTTCCAGAGCGAGGTCTTAACGAAGTGAAATCCGACCTCCGAACTTAAAAAATCTAAGTT